>NZ_JBFTMC010000025.1:0-52614 GCF_056396765.1 Bacillus sp. 05T22 | reverse complement strand
AATTAATACATATGGGTTAGATGTATTTGTACAGCTTGTAATCGCAGCGATTGCAATTGCACCTGTTTTCATCGTTACTTCTTGATCTTTTAATGCAACTTTCACTTCTTTATCAAATTCTTGTTCATTGAACCCAAGTCCTTGCGTTCCAACTGGTGCCACAACCGCTTTATGGAACTCATCTTTCATGTTTGAAAGAGGGATTAAATCTTGTGGACGTTTTGGTCCTGAAAGGTTAGATTCAATTGTATTTAAATCAATTTCAACAAGATCTGTATAAATTGGATCTTTGCTGTCTGCTGTATAGAATAAACCGTTTGCTTTACAGTATTCTTCAACAATGCGAATTTGTTCTTCGTCTCTTCCTGTTAAACGTAAGTAATCTAATGAAATTTCATCAATTGGGAAGAATCCACAAGTTGCACCGTATTCTGGTGCCATGTTTGAAATTGTTGCACGGTCAGCTAAAGGCATGCTCTGTAGTCCGCTACCGAAGAACTCAACAAATTTACCAACTACACCTTTCTGACGTAACACTTGTGTTACTTTTAACGCAACGTCTGTTGCTGTTGTACCACTTGGAAGTGTACCAGTTAATTTAACACCGATTACTTCTGGTACTGGGAAGTATGAAGGTTGTCCAAGCATCCCTGCTTCTGCCTCAATACCACCAACGCCCCATCCAAGGACACCGATACCATTAATCATTGTAGTATGAGAGTCTGTTCCCACTAATGAATCTGGATATGCAACTAATTCACCTTCAGCATTTTTCACCGCATGAACAACTGGTGCTAAATACTCAAGGTTTACTTGGTGTACAATACCTGTTGCTGGTGGCACTGCACGATAGTTATCAAACGATTTTTGTGCCCAGCTTAAAAATTTATAACGTTCTTCATTACGTTTAAACTCTAAGTCCATGTTGAATTCAAGCGCGTCTGCTGTACCCGCTCTATCAACCTGTACAGAGTGATCGATTACAAGGTCTACAGTAATTTCTGGATTAATTTTATCAGGATCTCCACCCATGTCCGCCATTGCTTTTCGAAGTGAAGCCAAATCAACGACAGCTGGAACACCTGTGAAGTCTTGTAAAATTACGCGAGATGGTTTAAATGGAACATCGATATCTTGAACATCTTTCGTTCCCCACTTCGCTAAATTTGTAACATGCTCTTCTGTAATTACACGTCCATCAACTTGACGAAGTACAGATTCAAGCAAAACTTTAATTGAATACGGTAATTTTGATACGTTGCCAACCCCTGCGTTTTCAAGCGCTTTCAATTGATAATAATGATACGTTTTTCCATCTACTTCAAATGTTTCACGAGATTGAAATGGATTATGTTTGACCATTATGTTTCCCCCCTGTTAAACGTGACTAAGTTGTCTGAATATAAAATGTAGACAAATTTTTCAATACCTTACGATAATATCTTATTACAACTTTCTAAATAAGTAAATAATAAGAAACTTATGGTTTATCATAAGTTTTCTTTATCTCTCTAAATCCGAATAGTATTCGCTCTCCTTATGAATACTATTATCATAAAGTAAAGCTTTCTTTTTGGAGCTTTTCTTCTCTGTTCATACATGTAATGAACAGAGAAGTATTTTTATAAAGAAAACATTGTAGAGGTGAAAATAAATGGGTAAACGTAAAGCAAATCATGTAATTTCAGGAATGAATGCTGCATCAGCACAAGGACAAGGAACTGGCTATAATGAAGAATTCGCAAACGAGCCACTAACACCAGCTCAGCGTCAAAATAATAAAAAACGTAAAAAGAATCAATAATGAAAAATCCCAAAAGGAAATCCTTTTGGGATTTTTATTTAATGCTTATAACGTAACAATTCCGAAACTTTCACAAATCGATACCCTTCCTTTTGAAGGGCCGACAGGATTTTTTCTAATGCAGCTACCGTTTGACTACGATCATTTCCTCCGTCATGCAGTAACACAATATCTCCGCTCTTCGCATTTTTCACAACATGATTCACAATGGACTCAGTTCCTGGATTTGCCCAATCTTTTGGATCTTGATGCCAAGACCATAAAACGGTTTGATAACCCGCTTCTTTTGCCGTTGTAAAAACTGCATCGTTAATATATCCACCTGGTGGACGGAAAAGTAGCGGCTCCTTTACCCACTTTTGTAAATACTTTTTCCCCGCTAAAATATCATCTTTTAATCTTTCATCAGATGCACTTCTAGCATATAAATGATTCATCGTATGATTTCCAATCTCATGTCCTTCCTTTAGCACCTGCTTAACTAAATACGGATTCCGCTGAACCCGAAAACCAATCATAAAAAAAGTTGCCTCAGCTTTATATTGGTGTAATAGCTTTAACACCTGCGGAGTATACGTAGGATCCGGACCATCATCAAATGTAATTGCAATTATCTTCTCGTTATTTGGTACCTCCCACGTTACATAACCCGTAGGCTCTAATTCTTTTCTCATCAGCATTTTCGCTTCTACTTTGTCCACTTGAAATATATGTACTACACAAACCAAACAAATGATTATTACAGAAATTTTTCTTTTCAACATATTGACTCCAAACTTGAACAGGTTGTTGAACTCATACAACCTGTTCAATCGCCTAGCAGATCCACATCTCGTATAATGTTTTGCAAATTACTTTCATACCGCTCAAGTTGTGGACGTTGTGTTTCAGATGCTACTTCCAATGCATTTTGAATTTGTTCATATGCCTCTTGAACTTCTTGGCGTAAATGCTTTAAATCCTGACCATAATTCGGGTCATTTTTCACAATATTGTTGTATAAATTTTCCGCTTGTACGACTCCTTGTTGTGCGGCTTGAAAAGCTTGCTGTTTATCTTTATGATACGGCATACGCTTTCCCCTTTCTGTTATAGTTAGTCTTACTTAGCTTTACCTTTTTTCATAAAAACATTCTCGTATAAATTTACAAAGTTCTCTCATTCTAAATACAAGAAGGAGGTGCAACACAACATGGAAAAAAACAATAGCAAGTCTATTCGTCAAAACACAAAAAAAGGACAGCCCTCTGGGCAACCTGAGCCGCTAAGTGGGTCACATAAAGTAAAAAACCGAAATCATTCAAGACAAAAAAATCACGCGCATCACGATATGTAAAAGAAGGACAATGCACATGCATTGTCCTTCTCACTTAAGCTATTTACAACAAACCACTCAACATATTTTCTAGTTTGTTTTTCACCTCTAATTTCTTAATGCATATTATAATATGAATTGAGACTTTACGGAGGGTGTCTTACATGGGCAAGAAAAAGAAAAACTGTCTTTTTCATGTTGATGGTTTTGAAGAATGGATGGATCAGTTTTGCTCTGATTCATACGACAACTTCAGTTTCCCTAATCACATCCACATTGATCTTTGCGAAACGGAGCAAGAGTATATTTTAGAAACTGATATCCCTAATGTGTCAGAACAAAATGTACTTATAAACAAGATGGAGACAGGCCTAGCAATTCATATATTTCATAAGAACTCGTCCTTGCAACGAACAATTTCTTTACCTGCTAACATCATCTATAAAAAAATGCTAGCCTGTTTAGAAAATGGCTTTCTTGCCATACACATTTCAAAAACTGAAGTTGCAAATGAACATGAGAAAAAAGTTCTTTTTTTTAATTAAAACGTTATATAAAAACAGAGTGGAAAAAGTTTGTTACTAATTTTTCCTACCCTGTTTTTTCTTTATTTTATATAAAGTGAAACTTCCATCAGTGTGGGGTTCTTCATCCCCCCACCTATCTTCTTTGCTTCTCTCTGAACCTTGAGATAGGGAGGATTACTGTCCGTTAATGCGGGGTAAAATTAACCTTCTAACCCTACTTCATACATATGCATAGAAAAAGAAAGCAAACTAACAGCTTTCTTTTCCCTGTTTCTATAGTAAATATAATTATACCTTGGCTGTCCTAGATAATTCCATGTCAATACCATATGTAAACTGTAATTCTTTGCAAACGTCCTTGATTAGGATGTTCACATCATACTTTTCATTAAATTCAAGAACCGCATTTTCCACTTCCTCATACGTATATTTGTATTCACCAGTGATGACACTTTTTAAATCAAAGCATTCATTGATACAAAGCTGAACGAGAAGCTGATCATACATAGCGGACACATCTTCTTTTTTCCATAATAACTCTTTCACATATAACCGATCGAATATTATACTTTCTCGATTACACTCCATTAAAGTCCGAGTCATATCATGTAATTCTCGATATAGTTCAGAAATATTTGTATTGAGACGAATCAATTTGTCTACGCCATTTTCATACAGCATTTCATCCACCCCCGTATATTCCCTTTTTCTTATTATAGCAAGAAAATTCTAAAAAAGAGGTTTTTTCTTCTGAAATATTAGGAAACTTATTTAGATTGCTTTACAATGAAACTAGTGAGATAGAAAGGAGTACGAAAGTGAACCAAAAATTATATTACATCGATGCCTATCAGCAAACATTTACAGCTCAAATTATTAAACAGGCCTATGATAGCGAAGAAAAATTATATGTYACTTTGACAGAAACAGCATTTTACCCAACTGGCGGTGGGCAACCACATGATACAGGAACATTAAATGAAGCTTCCGTCGTCAATGTTGAGGAAGTTGAGGGCGAAATCCGTCATTTTATATCAAGTGAATTACATACAAAAGAAGTAACAGGTAAAATTAATTGGCAGCGTCGTTTTGATCATATGCAACAACATACAGCTCAGCATATCCTATCCGCTGCATTTTGGGATCATTTTGACATTCCTACAATTGGTTTTCATCTTGGAAAAGAAACGATAACAATTGATTTAGACACGCCTGAGCTTTTGATAGAAACAGCCACTAGCGCACTCCAAATTGCAAATCAAATTGTCTTTGAAAATCATCCTATCCATATTAAATGGATGAACTTAGAGGAAGCAAAACAGTTACCGCTCCGAAAAGAACCAACAATTACAGAAAATATTCGCGTTGTAATCATTGAAAACTATGATTATAACGGTTGTGGTGGTACACATCCAAAATATACAGGTGAAGTGGGGCCAATTCATATAATAGGGTGGGAGCGAAATAAAGGTGGTATCCGTTTAACATTTGTTGCAGGATGGCGTGTACTCAAGTTAATGGAGCGTCATCAACAAATTATTAAAGACGTTTCCAAACAGTTAAATAGTAGTGAAAATGATATTCCAAATAAAGTAACCCAGCTTCTTACCTCTCAAGAAGAAAGCGAAAAAGCACTACAAACTATGAACGAAAAACTACTTTTCGTAGAAGCAAATAAATTGCTGCAACAATCCATAGACATACATGCTGGAACACTCATTTCTAAAGTCTTTACAAATCGTTCCATGCAGGAAATCACGAAATTATCAGCTATCATTACCGAACAAAATGAAAACTCTATTACATACCTGGTTACCGAAAATGAAGAAAAATTACAATGCGTTCTTGCATGCGGGAAAGCGGTAACAGCAAACATGAATACAATTTTGAAAAATGCTCTTCCTACTATTGAAGGAAAAGGCGGCGGTAATCAAAAAAGCGCTCGCGGCGGAGGAAAAGCAATTATTACAGGTGAAGAATTTCTAGCTCATCTTATTCATTTATCACAAGAAACTTTTTAAAGTAAAATCTAAAGGATAGCCTGATGCTATCCTTTAGATTTTTATCTACTTACAAGCCAATATTTTGTTTCAATCCTTGATAAGTTCCTGCATTAGGAAATCCTTTTTCAATAAGTTCGATAAATGCCTCAGAAAAATGATAATTTCGTAATTCTGTTAGTGGTACCATCTTCACATCATGGATTGGATTATGATCAAATTCATTAGACGGTAACTTTATTTCTCCCGACACCCTTTCAAGTAAAAACGTAATATGTACTAGTGATGGCGTAACATCCGGTTTATCACAAATATATAGTAATTTCTTAATTCTAGTTTCCAATCCCGTCTCTTCTCTCATTTCTAGAATCATAGCTTCTTCTAACATTTCTCCACCCTCTACTCTTCCGCCTGGTAAAGACCAATTTCGATCAGAAACTTTTTGCTTTACAATTAAAAGGTTTTCTTTCTCAATCAAAATTCCAGTTACTCGAACTTGTAATAAATGATTCATATAGTCTCCTCTTTTCATTCTATACATATGACTTCCAAGCTATATAATTCTAGATTATTAGCTAAACTCCTTCCACAAAAGGAACATATGTTTTACAATTAAGGAAATTATAGAAGAAAGAAGCGATTTCTATGCGTCCGCCTTTAACAAGAAACATACTAATTGAAGATTTTAAAAATTATTATTGGCTAAAAACAGAGTTGCAGGAATTTTGTCGTGAATATGATTTGCCAACAAGTGGTTCTAAAATAGAAGTTACTGAGCGCATTGCAACCTTTTTAACTACAGGTAAAATACTGAAAAATAGTCCCGCCAGAAAAAAACAAATCCTACCTTCTTCTTATGAGCCACTTTCTCTACAAACCATTATTACTGAAAATCACCGCTGTAGCGAAGATGTTCGGGCTTTTTTCAAAGAAATAATCGGTGCAAAATTCCGATTCACAGTAACACTACAAAACTTCTTCAAAGAAAATATCGGAAAAACATATGAAGATGCTGTGACGTTTTGGTATGAAGAACAAGAAAGAAAAAATGATCCTTCATATAAACCAAACATCGGTGCTCAATTTGAATACAATCGCTTTACACGTGCCTTTTTCCAAGATTCATATAACAAAGGAAAAACAAAAGTCGATGCTATCTCTGCTTGGAATGAAATAAAATCAAAACCTGGAAGTAATGTCTATGAACCAAAAAAGTAGAAAACTAGATTTTTTCTAGCCCTCTACTTTTTCAAATAATAGAGCAAGCCCAATTCCCCCGCCAATACCTAATGTTGCTACTACGTATTGCGCCTTTCTTCTTTGTACTTGATAGAATAACCGAGTCACAAGCATAGCTCCTGATGCACCGTAAGGATGACCGAGAGCAATTGCTCCACCGTTTACATTTAACTTTTCATAGGAAATTTGTAATTCTTGCGCACAGGCCACAATCTTAGCAGCAAAGGCCTCATTCATTTCAATATAATCAACATCGTCTATTGATAGGTTCTGATCTTGTAATAACTTTTGCACAGCATATATAGGCCCACTCCCTGGTAAATGTGGATCTACACCAATAACAGTACTATGAACAAACCGAAGAATCGGCTTATATCCAAGTTCACGAGCCTTTCCCTCCTCCATTACAAGCACAGCACAAGCTCCATCATTCACACCACAAGAATTTCCTGCTGTCACTGTTCCTCCTTGTAAAAAAGCTGGCCTTGTTCTCTTTATAATTCGTTCATAATTCATTCCGTACTTTATCGTTTCATCCTCCGTTACATTTGAAGAAATCGGGATAATTTCTTCTTGTAAATATCCTTTTTCTAGCGCTCCCAATGTTCTTTTATAACTGAAACAAGCATACTCATCCTGCATATCCCTTGTAATTTTGTAGCGCTCTGCTACATGTTCAGCTGCTATCCCCATATCTGGATCTCCGATAAAATCAGGAGAAAAGCGAGCTCTCTTCTCAAAAGGAGATGTACTTGTACTTTCAACACCACCGGCAATATAGCAATTCCCTGCACCACCTTGAATCAAGTGACAAGCCATCCGAATTGCTTCTAATCCAGCCCCGCATTGGCGATCAATTGTTACACCTGGTACCTTATATAGCAGCCCAGCTTCAAGTGCCGATAACCGTGCAATATTTCCGCCTGGTCCAACAACGTTTCCTAATATTACATCGTCTATTTCATGCTCTATACCTTTACTTAAGTGCGCCAGTATAGGTGCTGCCAATTGCTGTACTTCATACTCTCTCAATATTCCATTTCGCTTGCCAATAGGCGTTCGTTTTGCTAGTACAATCACCGCTCTATTCATATACTTTCTCCTGTTTTACAACTATATGTTTTGCCACTTCACGAGCAATTTTCCCACTGCTTGTATGAGGAATTTCATCAATAAAATACCACTCTCTTGGAATTTTGAAAGATGATAAATGCTGTAAACAAAATCGTTTCAATTCTTGTTTTGTTCCTTTTCCCTTTACAATGGCAACAGGCTTTTCTCCCCAATACCCATCCTTCACACCAACAATTACGATTTCATCAACATTTGGATGAGTGCCCAATACACTCTCAATCTCTTCAGGGAAAATATTAATACCTCCAAATAAAATCATATTTTTTTCTCTACCTACTATATATAAAAAACCTTCCTCATCTTGATAGCCTATGTCATGTACAGTCATCCAACCATCTTCTGTAACTTGACAAGATAGATCTCCGTTCAGTAAATATCCCATAAAAAACTGATCACTTTTCGCATAAATAGTTCCAATTTCACCTTGCTTCAATTCCTTACCCTTTTCGTTACATATCCGAATTTGCACATTATGACATGGCTTTCCAACTGAACTGGCTTTTCTTTCACTTTCTACATCTGTTAGTGCTGTGACAAAGCTTAATTCAGAAGCACCATAAAATTCATATCTTTTTGCATACGGAAATACGGTTTTTACTTTCTGTTTTGCTTCCGCCTCCCATTTTGCTCCTGAAGAAATAATTTTTATTTCCTGTTCAATAACACTTTCTTCTTTATATAATGCCTCTAGCATCGTCGGAACTGTGTACATCACTGAAATATTCTCTTGTTCCAATATAGATAGAACATGACTCGGGATAAATTTTTCTATAAGATACACTGTTTGCCCTAAATACAGCGCACTTATTGCCCCGTATAAAAAAAGGGAATGGACCAATGTACCAGCAAGCAAAACCGTATCATTATTTTTCATATGGAAATCATGCAAATTGCAATCAAAGCTATGAACCCAAGAATCCTGCGCACGAAGAAATGCCTTTGCTTCCCCAGTTGATCCCGATGTAAACCCCATATAGAAAGGGTGGTTTTGTACACTTTCTGAAGAATGATACGTATTTAACTGATTATCCACCATCTGATTCCATTTATTGATAGAAAGTACAGTTCCATTTATTCGCGGCAATTCACTCATCTTATATTGCTCAGAGGTAATGACAATAGAGGGATTTGCTAACTCCAATCTTGCTTCAAGTTCGTCCTGCTTCCACTTTAAATCAAGTGGAACACAAACCCATCCTGCCATTGCAGCACCTGCAAAGATCTGTAAAAATTCAATACGATTCTCTAGTAAAATCGCGACCGTTTTATTCGTTGTTTTTTCTTTATTGAGCCAATTTGCAACTTGGCAAACAGATTCGTGCCATTCTTTATATGTTAGTAGTCTATCTTTTTCCTTTATCGCCATTTTATTCGGATGTATACAAGTATGTTTTATATAAGACAATGTAATCCCCACCACTATTCATCCTTTCCTTTCAGATAACAAAAAGAAACACGCTAATACGTGTTTCCTACATTTTATAAAATCCCTTACGCTCTTTATCTAGCATTTGAGATTTTACCATTCTTTACAGCAGGCGTAATGACGTGCTTCAATGAACGATATAATCGAGGTACAAGAAATGCTGCAATCACAGCTTTAACGAAATCACCTGGCAAAAATACGACACTTACTTTAATCGCTTGCCACACAGAGATATCCATTATAAATGATTGAACAGTCACGCCAAATATATAAACAACTAGAATTCCACCAATTATATTAATCAAAAATACTTTTATAACAGATGCATGGCGTAAACGCTCTACAAAATACCCTATCACAAACGCTCCAACAACGTATCCGATTAAATACCCTGCACTTGGACTAACAAATACGCCTGGACCACCGCGGCCACCAGCTAACAATGGTGCCCCTATCCCAACTACAAACAAGAAAACCATCTGACTTAATGCCCCAAGGCGAGATCCAAGCAATCCTCCTGCAAGCATAACACCAAGAGATTGCAATGTAATAGGAACAGGTGTAACAGAAAGCGCAATTGGTGGTATCAGTCCTAACACACCCATAACTGCACTAAATAAAGCAACAAAAACTAAATTCTTTGTATTCATCTGTCTATTTCTCCTATTTGTAAACTATAAATACTTTCAAGGTAACATATTACAGAAGTTATATTACCTTCCCAGAGATTTAATGTCAACACATTTTCAGTTGAAGTTAACAAATGACGCTGTATCCTATATAAAAAGCTAACTTGTATGATTCACTCTTTTCTAAATCTATTTCAATTTGTATTATTAGTATTGCTGACATTTATTATAAGCTTTTCGATCAAGGAAAAAGTAGCACTCATTAGTTCAAGAATTTTCTACCGAACTAGGCAACTATTATTTTGAAAATCCAGCCTATAAAATGTCGACCAAATATTTTAAACTTACAATCGAAAACGCTGTAAATTAGTCATTATTCAATATAAAAAGCGACTCACAATCATATCGTGGTGAGTCGCCCTTTCTTATATATTACTTTTCACTGCTTCTATGCAAATGCTCTAATTCTTTTCGTAACGCTTGTTTCAAAAATTTCCCAACTGATGTTTTAGGGATCTCCTCCATAAAAACGATATCATCCGGCAACCACCACTTCGCAAACTGCGGTCGTAAAAATTCATATAATTCTTCTTTCGTTACAGAACTATTTTGTTTTTGCACAACACATGCAACAGGTCGCTCCTGCCACTGAGGATGAGGTACCGCGACAACTGCAGCTTCAAATACAGCCTCATGTGCCATTAAAGCATTTTCTAAATCTACAGATGAAATCCACTCACCCCCACTTTTAATAACATCTTTTGTGCGATCAACAATTTTAACGCAGCCCTCCTCATCAACTGTAACAACATCACCTGTATATAACCAACCATCACGGAATCCTTCTACCGTTCGTTCATCGTTATAATAACTTGCAGCTATCCATGGTGCTCGTAAACATAATTCTCCCATTTCAGTTCCGTCCCATTTCACTTCCCCATTTACTCCCACTACTTTCATTTCAACGCCTGGCACAAGATATCCTTGCTTTGATCGAATTTCCAGTTGCTCTTCATAGGATAAATCTGTTTCATAGCTTTTTAACCGTGCAAGTGTCACAAGTGGACTTGTTTCCGTCATACCGTATGCATGCACAAAAGGAACATTATGTTTTTGTTCGAATGCAGCTATCACACTTTTAGGTGCAGCAGCACCCCCGCATAAAATCCGCTTCATACTTGATAAATCATAGTTATTATTTTCCAGTTCTTGTAAAACACCAAGCCAAATCGTTGGTACACCAGCAGCCAACGTCACTTTTTCATCCTGGATCATTTCAAGTAATATTTTCGGTGTAAACATCGGACCAGGTAAAACTTGTTTTGATCCAAACCACGTTGCTGCAAAAGGTAATCCCCAAGCATTCACATGAAACATTGGAACAATTGCCATTGCTACATCACTTTCAGATAATGCAGCTGTATCTGCTAATCCTAGAGCCATACAATGAAGTACTGTACTACGATGTGTATATACAACACCTTTTGGATTACCTGTTGTCGCTGACGTATAACACATACCAGCTGGCGTGTTTTCATCCATATCTTTCAAGAATTGGAAATCAGGATCCCCTTCTGTAAGAAGCTGTTCGTAGTGATAGACCGGCTCTAGTGAAGTTTCTGGAAGTTCTTTTTTGTCGGTCATAATGATGTATGCTTGTACAGTCAATAATTCACTTTGAATTTTTTCAACGAGGGGTACGAGATCTTCATCAACGAGTAAAATGCGATCTTCTGCATGTCCAATAATATAGGAAATATGCTGTGCAGATAAACGAATATTAATAGTGTGCAAGACAGATCCAATACTCGGAATAGCAAAATACGCTTCCACATGACGATGATGATTCCACGCTAAAGTCCCAACTCGTTCTCCCTCTTTTATCCCTAATTTCTGTAACGCACTAGAGAGTCTCCTTGTTCTTTCTCCTAATTGCTTGTATGTTAAAGTTGTTATAGTATCATGTGTACGTGAAACAATTTCTTTTTTTGGAAACAACTTTTCTGCCCTTTCTATCATTGAACTAATTGTTAATGGTACATTCATCATCATATTTCTCCCAACCTCCTATTAAAGCGTTTTCATTTTTAGACATTATACCAAACTTTCGCACTTATGAGTTTTATTTTTCTGTATTTTCTGAAATATTTCCAGAGAAATATTTCTTCTAGCACACACCTCTCATAGAAAACAGAGAGTGACTCCTTTATAAACCACTCTCTGTCTTTTTGAACATATGTATCACACAAAATCGCATACCTCTTCATATCACGACATGTTCTTTTTACAAATACATCATTTTTAATTATTTTTTTGAATTATATTCGAATATATCAAGAATATCTCGTATATGTATCAAGCATAATATTAATCGATTTGTATAAAGCATTGGATATGAATGCTTTTCTTCTATTTATATTGGTTTCTTCTTGAATTTTTGATAATTTCGCACTTTCAACAAAAGTATACTTCCACAATCCGTACAAATATAAGCATCTACTGGAGAAGACGTAAACATCGTTTCTTTTTTTCTTATTTGCGCATATCCAACAAACTCACCTTCCCCAATATTGCTAGAGCCACAATAAGAGCATGTATGTATCTCTTTCTTTCGCATGAGAGCACCACCTTCGTTCTGTTTCTACTCCCTTCGACAGCAATCTTCCAATTTCCTCCCATAAAAAAATCCTACTTCTCCTAAATTTTAAAAGGTAAAATAACCAAGTCCTTTTTGGTAAACCAGGATGGCGTTTTTACATAGCGACGATTGAAGATATTCCTGCTGGGATAGGTGTACTTTATATGAATCAAGGTATAGCTTCACTCGCTGCCTCTGCCACTTTACCAGATTACCAGCGACGAGGCTGCCATACTTTATTAATTCAAAAACGGATCCACACAACTTTTGAATCACAATGTAAATTACTTGTTGGTCAAGCTCGTTTTGGAAGTATAAGTCAAAACAATATGGAACGCTGCGGTATGAATATTGCTTATACAAAATCAATTTGGACTCATGAAAACGATAAGAAATGAAAAAAGATAGTATGGATAGGATATTCAATCCTTACTATCTTTACTCTTAATAGTTATGTTTCTTTAATATTTAAGCCTCTTTTTACTTACCTTCTTGTTTTTCTAATACGTATAAATCCTCTTCTATGTTCGACAACTTATCTGTAATTAACTTTCTCGCATCTCCAATCGCTTGGTTATATGCATATGGTCCAAGTAATTTTATCATTTCTTCTATTAAACGTTCTGCTTGAAAACGCCCGATTGTATCTAAGTCTTCCTCTTCAAAAAACTTCTGAATTTGTTCTACAAGCTCATCTTTCTTTTCATTTGGTATTTTTACATTCATCATGAATCCTTTTCTCCTCTATTTTTGAGATAATGTTTTCCTTAACTCTACCATAGAAAAACGTGTTCCTGGGCAAGTTTTTGTGACACCTTCTAATTCCCGATGACCAAGTATATGTTCTTCACATATAGAAAACTTCTTCATAAACCACTTACATAGTGAATGTAAAGAATCGATTTGCGCTAAAGTCGGATCATATTTATCAAAATTACCTGTCATACAAATCCCTATCGTTTTGCTATTATATCCTTTTGCATGGGCTCCAATGTATAATCCCCTACCTTCAAACACCGTCCCATCTTCTTCAATAAAATAATTATATCCGATGCCACTCCATCCTCGTACCTTTTGATGGAATTCATGTGTTTTATACACATCCCATCCATCTTCAGCAGTGTGATGAATGATGAGTTTTGTTACGTTTTGTAAAGGCTGCAATTCATCTTGAAACGTCAGTTTTGCTTGCTTAATTTCCATTCAGGATCCTCCTTTTACAACTCAATCATGATTATCGTTTTATCATCTGGTCGAATCCGTTTTTGTTCTTCTAATTCTTCTATTATAGAAACATATTCTTTTATACCATGCATGCTTACATATTGTACTGTTTGCTCAAGTGACCAGTCTGGGTGAAATAATCCATCCGAACAAATAAATATTCCTTTCACTTCAGAAAGTGGTAATTCCCCTTGTTGGATCCAAGTAATTGCTTCCGACATCCCATTTGCTACTGAATACCCATTGGGCATATTGGCAAGATAACGATTATATTTTAGTTGCTGCCTAATGTCATTAAATATATATTCTTCCCATACAAGAAGTCCCTTTTCCCTATCTTCTTCACGCTTTCTTTGCGCTCGTGCACTAATTCCTTTCACTGTATCTTTTGTTAACACCTTTATGGTTCCATCATGCAATGTAGCAACAAGCATACAGTCACCAAGTTGAGCATATTGAATGCTTTCATCCTTTATACGAACTACAGCAATACATGTACACCATAAATGATCTTTCTTTGTCGTATCAATCTTATAATCTATCATTTTTTCTTGTAATGCTTCGTTTGCGTTTGCAATTGCTTTTTGCAAACTTGTCACTTCTTTTAGCGATGTAAAATGACTTGCAAATACGTTTGAAGCTAGATATGCTCCATTATGCCCCTCTTCATCTTGAAATGGGACGGGTGGCGTTGCACCATCACATACACCATAGATTTTCAATTCTTCATTACAAAAAAACGAGTCCTCACATTCCTGTTTCAAAGGACTTTTCTGTTGATACATTTGAATTTTCATATTTTTACACCCCTTTAATGAAATATGTAAAAATAATTTGATTTTTTGAAGTAGTCTAACTTCCCGAAATAAACTGTTTTCACCTAAAACTTTCAATCTCATATATAATCTTGAAATAATATGATTTTTTAGTGAAGGACGGGAAAAAGATGGTCAGATTTCTTGGAGTTATCATTGGTTCTATCATTGTTGCAATTGCCTTTAATCTTTTCCTTATCCCCCACAAGATTTTAAGTAGTGGAATTGGCGGAATTGCTATTATCTTAGGAATTGTAACCCCTGTAAACACAGGCATTATTAACTTCGCATTAAACTTACCTATTCTTATTTTAGGGTACATAGGTCTTGGAAAAAAAATAATTTTTAATACAATCGTCTCTGTAGTTGTATTATCAGTAGCATTATATTTGATTCCAGTACAAGTCGTTGCAACAGATCCACTTCTATCTTCTATATTTGGAGGCGTAATTGCCGGAGCAGGAGTTGGCCTTGTCTTTAATTGCCATGGTTCAACAGGTGGATTTGATATTATTGGTATGCTACTATCTCGCAAAAGAGATATTAAACTTGGTGGTTTTCTTATCATTTTAAATACAGTCGTTGTTGTCATTGCTGGATTTTTCTTCAACTGGGATGTGGCGTTAACGAGTTTACTTTCAATCTATGTAACAGGTAAAGTAATTGATGCCGTTCATACGAAACATCGTAAAGTTACACTTATGATTGTAACAAATCAAGCAGAAGAAATGAAAAAGAAACTCCTTTCCACTGTTGTGCGAGGAATTACACTTCTTGATGGTGAAGGTGCGTATTCAAGTGAGAAAAAACATGTACTTATGACTGTTGTTTCACGTGAAGAGCTTGCTGGTATGAAACTAGCCATTTCTGAAATTGATCCACAAGCATTCGTTAATATTACGGAGACTGTTGAAGTATTAGGGTTATTTAGGAGAGGTTAAAAAACTAGGTGAAGTTCCACCTAGTTTTTTTATTTATTCTCCATAAATTCTAGTCTATTTCCAAATGGATCTGAAACATAAAATCTAATTATATCTGGACGAGCATAATCATCTATGACTTGAATCCCTTGCCCGATTAGTTTTTCCTTAAATTCATCGATCCCCTGAACATAAAAAGCTGGATGCGCTTTTTTAGCCGGAGAAAAAGTTTGTTCAACTCCTATATGAATTTCTTGATTTCCACAACGAAACCAACAACCGCCACGTTTTCTTAATTCTTCTGGTTTCGGAATCTCTTCTAAACCTATTTTATTTCCATAAAAGTCTCTTGCCTCTTCTTCACACCCTACTGGTGCTGCTACTTGTACATGGTCAATCCCTTGAATATAACCTGCCATATCTCTCTCCTCCTTTATATTTTTATTTTATAGTATACTGCTTTAAAAATAACTTATATAAGTTTTATAAAACTCCATAAGATTTACTTAACAGCCACAGGCATATCATTTGTTCTATAATGAAGAAGGCGCTTTAATAACAACTTAATTAAAAAGAATAAAAAACACAGATTATTCTGTAAATTTGTTTTTTATAGAAATATATAATGTTTTTCATATATTATATTTATAATAGGTTATTGAATCTGTTTTAGATGCTAGTTGCACGGAGGAAAAATTATGAGTCGAAAAAAGTTCTCATCTATTCAAAAAAGTCGTCATTCGGCTATACCCCGCCGTTTGCGAAATCATATTCAAAATTGTACTTTAACAGAAATGTACGCATCTCTTTTTGAACATAATCCTGATGGTATTATTTCATTGAACTTACAAGGAATCATATTACATATTAATCCCTCTGCGGAAAAAATATTGGGATATACTTCAGAGGAATTAGAAAGAAAAACAATTACTTCTATTATAGAAGCACATATTTCTGATCAAGTACTGCAATTTATAAAAAATACTACAGCTGATAATCAAGAAGAATACATACTTTCTATCCACCATAAAGATGGATATCAAATAGATGTAGTTACAAAATTAGTCCCTATTTTTATTAAAAATCATCTCTCAGGTGTATATGCAATTATGAAGCCACTCGAGAAATCTGAAAAAATCGAAAAAATGTTAAAAGAGAGCGAAAAACGATTGCGCACATTGATGGACTCAATGCCTGCCTTTGTCATCTTTAAAGATCATGAAGGGCGCTGGCTTGAAGCAAATGATTACGCACTTTCTTGCTTTGATTTTCATGATGTTCCTTATCACGGAAAAAAAGATAGTGAACTCGTTCAATATAATGAAGCGTACCGCGAAGCATTTTTACATTGTGAACAAATTGATGAACTCGCATGGCAACAAAAGAAAATTATTCATGGCGAAGAATTTATTATTCATAAAAGTACATCCAACCTTATCTTGGATCTTTCAAAAGTTCCACTCTTCCATCCTGATGGCTCACGAAAAGGCCTTATTGTTATGGGCAGGGATGTTACTGAATTAAAGAAAACAGAAAAATTACTACGAAAATCTGAAAAATTAGCAGTAGTCGGACAACTAACAGCAGGAATCGCTCATGAAATCCGCAACCCGTTAACGGCCTTAAAGGGATTCTTAACATTATTGCAACCCGATATTAGCGAACAAAACAAATGGTATATAGATGTTATGCTTAGCGAAATTTCACAAATGGAATCCATTACAAGTCAATTTATGGCAATGTCTAAGCCACAAGTGTTATCTATTCATTCTCACCAAATCCAATCATTAATTGAAGAAGTAGTAACCTTTATTTTACCTACCGCCATCATGCATAGTACACATATTATTATGGATCATCTTTCGACTATGCCAGAAATTCAATGTGATGGTAATCAACTAAAGCAAGTCTTTATTAATGTACTTAAAAATGCGATTGAAGCCATGCCTCGCGGAGGAAATATCTTCATTCAAACAAAGCAAGTAGATGAGAATTTCATTTTAATCCGTATTATAGATGAGGGGTGTGGCATTCCAGAAGATCGTATTTCTCGTTTAGGAGAACCTTTTTATAGTTTGAAAGAAAAAGGAACTGGATTAGGCTTAATGATGTGCTACAAAATAATCGAAGAACATTACGGTAAACTTCAAATCTCAAGTGAGTTAAATAAAGGAACAACTGTAGATATTCGATTACCCATCTCCCCGTTGCCAAATAATAACGAAATGGAAAAAGAGTAAATAGATCTTTCTATTTACTCTTTTTATAGTAATTTACTAATATTTTATTCTGTCACTTGCTCCAGTATTGTTTCCATCCACGAAAAAATCTTTATAAACCCACTTTCTAAAAAACTTAAAGTCAAAATATCCAGAAAATATAATGATGTTTTTTTTGCACATCCCCTCCGCCAAAGTGCAAGGAATGTTTCGTGCTATTTCTCTCACTTTTCACCTACTACTGGAAATAATTTCGATAACGGAATAACTCTACCTGTTTCATCTTTAAATACAATGTGATCCCTTGTTAAATGCCGTGGACTTTTCACCCCTGCCGCTGCTGATAACGCAAACAAACTATATCTCATGCTCACAATATAATTCATCACGCGCCACTTTTTTTCATTGTGGTCTAATGCTTTTTGATAATGTGGATTCGTTGTCGCAACCCCCGAAGGACATTGTCCGGAATGACACTGAAGTGCCATAATACACCCACTTGCCATCATAAATCCGCGTGCAGAATTAACTGCATCGGCACCAATTGCTAAGGCTATTGCTACTTTATCAGGTGTTACTAATTTTCCCGATGCAAAAACTTTCAACTTATCTCGAACATCAAAACGACAGGCTGTATCAACAAACGTAATGAGTGCTGGTATAAGTGGTATCCCCATACTATCTGCCATCGATTTATAAGTGGCACCGGAGCCTCCTTCCGAGCCATCAATTGTAATAAAATCTGGATAAATATTTAATTCCTTCATCGTTTGTAATAACTCTTCTAGCGGTTTTTGTTGCCCGATAACTATTTTCATTCCAACTGGTTTACCACCTTTTTCTTGCAAATCATGAATAAAACGCAAGGCGTCTTTAGCATGATATAAAAACGCAAAACGATTTGGTGAATTTATCGTTTCCCCTTCTTTTACTTTTCGAACAGCAGCTATTTTCCGATTCACTTTTTGTCCCYCTAAATGTCCACCGCGTATTTTTGCACCTTGCCCAAATTTCAGTTCGAATGCTTTAATATTCGGCTCTTTAGCTTTAACTACGAACTCATCCATTGAAAACCCCCCCTCTTCATCACGATATCCAAATAAACCTGGACCGATTTGAGCAATAATATTTGCACCTGTTTGTATATGCTCTGGAATTACACCACCCTCACCTGTATTAATCCATGACCCCCCTGCCATTTTCGATCCATATCCTGTAGATAAAATATAATTTTCACCAATTGCACCATAAGAAGTAGCAGATGCCCCAAACATTCCATATATTTTCCATGGAAATTTACGATTCTCTCCAACTACAATTGCATCATCTTCCTCATATAGCCAAAGATTTGTTTCATCTACAGTTAATTTTTCTTTTCTAGAAAACACACCTTCTTTATGAATTACATATTTTTTTGCAGCATGCTCTTCAGAAAGGTCCACATTGAGTTCTTCTGTAAGAACTGGAAATAGAGTGTTTGCAATATAATATCCAGATGCATTAAAATCCCGTTTCGAGCCAAAACCTAGAACTTCAGATCGATATTTTGCTAAAAACATTACACTTTGAAAATCATAACGTGAAAAAGGTTTTCCGTCTGTATCATTATCAAACCAATATTGCCGAAATTCAGGCCCTATCTTCTCCAATAAAAAACGCATCCTTCCTAGATACGGATGGAGTTTCAATATAGAATGATGTGTTCGTTTCTTAATAAAGAATGTAGCCATAAAAAAGATAATGAACAGCAAGATTAACAATAGTAATATACTAATAATAACGAGTAGCGTTTCATTCATTTTCGCTTCCCCCTATCATGCCATTCTCTTATATTTTTTGCTTACATAATAAAAGAAGAACACCTTATGTGCTCTTCTTTTATTATTATTCATATCAATGTAGCAAGATGCTGTTTCGCATCGTATTCCTCTAAATTTTCCCCGCGTTTAACACGATGAACAAAATCCGGATTAGAAATCAATGGTCTACCAAATGCTGCTACATCAATTGTTCCTTCTTGTAGTGCTTCTTCTGCCTCTTTTGGATTTAAATTCCCCACTCCTACAATTATACCATTCCAATATTTACGAACTAATTGATGTAAGTTTTTTCCGTCAGCTATAACTTGCGTATAGTTCATTGTTGAAGGATGGATCATCGTTAATCCTACTTCACGGAACATATTTATAAACGTTTTAATTGCTTCCTCCGGATTTCCCCACATATAACTAGGGTTATCCCCTTTAAAGGCTGAGAAACGCAGTAGTGTTTTATCTGCACCAACCGCCTCTATTACAGCTTGCACAACTTCTTTCATAAACGTTAATCGTTGCTTTAAATCTCCACCATACTTATCTTTTCGATCATTCGCAAATTCATAAGCGAATTGATCGATTAAATATCCATGTGCACCGTGAATTTCGACGCCATCGAATCCAGCCTCTATTGCATTTTTAGCAGCTTGTGCATACTGCCCAATAACTTCTTGAATTTCTTCTATCGTCATCGCTTCTGGATTATCAAAAGGCTTCCGAAAACGTGGGACATTTCCTTGAGCAGCAATCACAGAAGGTGCTTGTGGTAAGAATCCACCTGTTAGTTCATGATGGCTCATACGTCCTACATGCCATATTTGCGCAATAATTGTTCCACCTTCTTTATGTACTGCATCTGTTACTGGTTTCCAGGAATCAATTTGTTCTTGTGTATAAATACCTGGGACACCTGGATTCCCCTTTGCTCTTGGGCTAATTACTATTCCTTCTGTAATAATTAAACCAACACCATCAGCTGCTCGTTTACGATAATACTCGACTACATCAGACCCAACTACTCCCGTCTCATCATTAGCAAAACAACGAGTCATCGGTGCCATCGCCACGCAATTACGAAGAGACCATGTCCCAATTTGAATCGGATTAAACAACTTTATTTCCTCAATATTTTCAAAGGATCCCCAATTATTTATGTTCGTACCTTCGTAAATACTTACCGCTTTATTATTTGAACTTGTCATTCTTTTCCCCCCTTGATTCAATCAAAAAACTAACTATAAACGCATCATAATTTCTCTTGAACGACCACGTCAATTTATAAGTTCTCATCATATAGTATCTGCATATTAAATTAACAAAAATAATAAACATAAAATAAAAAGAGTTTCCAAATTAGGAAACCCTTTTTATAGTTGACCATATGGCGCTATCATTTCGTTTATCTCTTTTTCGTACAAAGATAAACAATTACTATTTACTATATTAGCAAATGTGAAAAATTCTTAAAGATAGAAGTGCGATTGATTCATTATTCTTCCAGAAATAATAACTTATATATACCTAAAACAATGAAAGCCCTACCTCTCTTCCATCCTTACGGCTCCTCGTCCGTGCCAGTGTGAATCAGGATTGCAAAAATCAAGTAACTATTTTATCGAGTTATTTAATTAAACTTCGAACATTCGTAAAAGAAATTAAAAAATAAAAATGGATTAGTTTGTAGTAATAACAAAAGAGGTTAATGCTCTAAAAGTGGTTTGAAAGAGTTGAATGTCTTTGAAATGATTGATTCTCTATAATTATATCCCCAAAAAATTCAAGATCTTTTTTGGGATGTAATACATTATCTACAATAAATCTTAACAAAAGCTTTTTATTTGATTTTCTGTGATACCTTCAATTAATCCCAGTTCACTAATCAAAAATTCATGTGCGTTATCTAACATTTTCTTTTCGCTTGCATTAAGTGCTTTTTCTTTCTGCATACGCATTAAATCACGTACAACTTCAGCACCTTCTTGTATTTTACCCGTTTTTATTTTATCTGTGTTCACTTTATATCTTTGTTTCCACGTAAGTAATCTATCTGATTCTCCATGCTGAAAAATATCCATTATGTGTGTTAATGCCGTTATATCTGTAACTGGTCGTATATTTGAATTCAATATTTTCCCCGTAGGAATCATTACTTCCATATTACTGGCCGACATTTTTATGACATAATACTGTTGTTTTTCACCTGAGATTTCCTTTTCTTCTATGGCTTTAATTATACCTGCTCCTTGCATTGGATAAACAATGTTATCGCCAATTTGAAACAAATAATCCACCTCCATATATGGTAACCTTCTCAAGCTTAACACACATTTATTTTTTTAGCAAAATTTTTATAATATCACAGAATTATTTTCCATGTCAATTCATTTACCCTTAAAAAATCAAATGGCACAAAACACTAAAATAATATGCTTTTATCATAAAAAAATAAGTTTCAATTCATGACAAACACTATCCTGTTCACTCTACGATTCTTTCAGCATAAAGCTCTACACCTTTATGTTAAAAAACTTTATATGATTATAAAAGAGCACTAGTGATTCATGTTCTTTGTCTACTTGCATTATGAAATATGCAGTAAATAACTTACTTTCTTTTGGACACAACTAAAACACCTCATACCTCGCTAATTTTAAAACTTGTAGAACAAAAAAAACACATCACTTCATATAAAAGTGATGTGTTTTTTATATAATGCGCAACATGAAAGACGAGACATCGCTTTTAAAATTCCTCATGTGCATTCACTTATCTTTCATGTTACTAAGTATAAGAGAATCCCTTCGCTTATATACTAACCTGCCTACCAATCGTTTCTCTTGCTAATAAAAAACTCATAATCACTTGAGCAGCTATCCTGCTTGTCATATCACGAAAATCAAGCGTTGGATCAATTTCTACAATATCCATACCTTGAACGATTGGTTCTTGCCCAAGTGCTGTTATAGCATCAAGTAAAGTTATACTATCCATGCCTCCTGGACCAATCGCTGGACACCCTGGTGCAAATGCTTGATCTAATACATCCATATCAAGAGAAACATAAATAGCTGTAACCCCTTGTCTACGTAAGATGTCAATACTTTCTGTAATAATATCTTTAATCGCTCTCTCACGAACATGCTTCATTGTATACACCGTCACACCATGCTCTTTTGCATATTCATGGTACGTGCGAGCATTTGAAAAATTACGAATTCCAATTTGAACAAGCTGTTTCCCTGTGATCACATCATTCTCTAGTAAACTACGAAATGGTGTTCCATTAGACGGTCCCCCATCTTCTAGGTTTCGTAAATCATGATGCGCATCAAATTGGATAATACCGACTTTCCCTTTACTACTTGCAAAACCACTTATACTAGGAAAGCTAATGGAATGATCACCACCAAGAACGATTGGTACCATTTGCGGATTCAATTTCATCAAACTGCCGAGCGTCTTAGTAATACGAGCATGACTTTCTTTTATGTCTGTAACATGCATACTAATATCACCACAATCATACAAGACACTTTCTTTCATATCATGCTCTTCTGTAATCGCGTATGTGCTATATGCATCTAGCATTGCGCGAATGGTTTTCGGCGCAAAACATGCACCAGAATGACTAATAGATGGTTTAGAAAGCGGTGCGCCAATTAATGCTGCACCAAAGATTTCTTCTCCCTCTTCCCAGCCTTTAATCATATCACTCCATTTCGTTACTTCACGATCAATAAACTTTGCATTTTTCTTTAAATAGTGGCCTTGCTCCACGTTTTGTCACCTCTTTTATATGCAAGATTACCGTTCTTCCATACTGTATTTACATGACTTACACCGTAATGATATGGTACATACGCATAATTATATGCATCCCATAAAACTAGGTCAGCCTTACGTCCAACACGAATTTTCCCAGCAACATCGCCGCGATTGATCGCATACGCTGAGTTAACTGTTACAGCATTCCAGACTTCTTCTGGTGTCATTTTCAATTTCAACATCGCAATGCTCATAATAAGTTGAATATTTTCAGTTGGGCAACTACCTGGATTAAAATCTGTCGCTAACGCAACCGCTACACCTTCATCAATCATTTTACGCCCACGTGCAAAGCTTTCTTTATTTAAGTAGAAAGTCGTTCCTGGGAGTAACGTTGCAACTGTATTGGAATTCGCTAGCATTTCAATCCCTTTATCTGATGCTCCAACTAAATGGTCCGCTGATGCCGCACCAATTTCTGCCGCTACTTCTGCACCGCCAAGTGGGTCGATTTCATCTGCATGAATTTTTACATCAAATCCAAGTTCTTTTGCTTTTAATAAAAAGTCTTTCGATTCTTCTACAGAGAATACCCCTGTTTCACAGAAAATATCAACGAACTCAGCTAATTGTTTTTCTTTCATTTCTGGTAATAAATCTAACATCCATTGTAAAAACTCTTTTGCTTTCCCTTTGTACTCTTTCGGAACTGCATGTGCTCCTAAGAATGTTGAAACTAAATCAATTGGATGCTCTTTTTGCAATTGTGCCGTCGTTTCTAATTGTTTCCACTCTGTTTCATCGTCCAATCCATAGCCACTCTTTGCTTCCACTGTCGTAACACCAAATGACAACATGCGATCTAAATGAAACTTCGCCTTTTGTACAAGCTCTTCTTTCGACGCTTGTTTTGTTGCATTCACAGTTGAAAGAATACCGCCGCCTTGTTCTAAAATTTCTAAATACGGTACTCCCTGTAACTTAAGAGCAATTTCATTTTCACGAGACCCACCAAATACAAGGTGCGTATGCGGATCAACAAGCCCTGGAGAAACCATTTTCCCTTCGCAATCGATGGTTTCTTTTGCTTGCAACCCTTTTGCTTCTTCCGCTGTGCCAACGAAAGTAACAATACCATTTTCAATACCCACTGCACCATTTTCGATAACAGGAAGCGTGTTCATCGCTTCCTGTCTTAACAAGCCATCTTCTTGATCCATTGTTAGCAATTGACCGATATTCGTTAGTAAAATGTCCAGCATGTTTCTTCCTCCTTATTTCATCATTGGAATGTTAACGCCTTTTTCTTTTGCTGTTTCAACAGCTAAGTCATACCCTGCGTCAACGTGGCGAACAACTCCCATTCCAGGATCAGAAGTTAATACGCGTTCAATGCGTTTTCCCGCTGCTTCTGTTCCGTCTGCAACAATAACCATTCCAGCGTGAAGTGAATACCCCATACCAACGCCACCACCGTGGTGAACAGATACCCAGCTTGCACCATTAACACTATTGATTAAAGCATTTAAAATTGGCCAATCCGCTACTGCATCACTGCCATCTTTCATTGCTTCTGTTTCACGGTTCGGTGAAGCTACAGATCCACAATCTAAATGGTCACGGCCGATAACGATTGGTGCTGATAATTCACCGTTTGCAACCATTTCATTGATAATACGCCCGAATTTTGCACGCTCTCCGTAACCAAGCCAACAAATACGTGATGGAAGACCTTGGAACTCAACTTGCTGACGTGCCATACGAATCCAGTTACATAAATGCTCATTATCAGCAAATTCACGTAAAATTACTTCATCTGTTTTATAAATATCTTCTGGATCGCCAGAAAGTGCTACCCAGCGGAATGGCCCTTTTCCTTCACAGAATAATGGACGAATAAACGCTGGAACGAATCCTGGGAAATCAAATGCATTTTTTAACCCTTCATCGAAAGCAACTTGGCGAATGTTATTACCATAATCAAATGTAATGGCACCTTTTTGTTGCATTGCAAGCATTGCTTCTACATGTTTTTTCATACTTTCTTTTGATAATTGTACGTAGCGTTCTGGATCTTCTTCACGAAGTTTTGCCGCTTCTTCTAATGAATAGCCTACTGGAACATAACCATTTAATGGATCATGTGCAGACGTTTGATCTGTCACTAAGTCTGGTGTAATGTCACGTTTCACAAGCTCTGGTAAAATTTCTGCAGCATTTCCTAATAGTCCAATTGAAATTGGCTCTTTCTTTTCTTTATATTCTTTCGCAACAGCTAATGCCTCTTCTAACGATTCTGTGTACATATCACAATACCTTTTTTCAATACGACGATCGATACTGCGTTTATCTACATCAATCGCAATGACTACCCCACCGTTCATCGTAACAGCAAGAGGTTGTGCACCACCCATACCGCCTAAACCAGCTGTAAGCGTTAATGTCCCTTTTAATGAACCACCAAAATGTTGGCGTGCTGCTTCTCCAAATGTTTCATATGTTCCTTGTAAAATCCCTTGTGTACCAATATAAATCCAGCTACCAGCTGTCATTTGTCCATACATCATAAGACCCTTTTTCTCAAGTTCACGGAAGTGATCCCAGTTTGCCCACTTAGGTACTAAGTTTGAATTTGCTAGAAGTACGCGCGGTGCATCTTCATGTGATTTAAAAATTGCAACTGGTTTACCAGATTGAACAAGTAACGTTTCATCACTCTCTAAAGTTTTTAACGAATCAACAATGGCATGATAGCTATCCCAGTTACGAGCTGCACGACCAATGCCACCATATACAACTAATTCTTCTGGCTTTTCAGCTACTTCTGGGTCTAAATTATTCATTAACATACGAAGTGCCGCTTCTTGAATCCAGCCCTTAGTTTGTAATTCTGTCCCTCTTGGCGCGCGAATTGTTTGTTTTACGTTTTCCATTTTAATCTCTCCCTTTTCCCTTTTTATAGTGTTGCATTTGCATCCAATCGTTCTAATGTAAAGCGACTTGTTTTTAACCAATGTGTAATATTTTCAATATCTGTTGAGAAAATACGGTCATTTGTAATTGACGGTACTTGCTGACGTCCTTGGTGATAAAATGCTTTCGTTACTGTACTCATCTCTTGGGTACCACGATATTCCGCCGCTTGCATTGCACAAATCATTTCAATTGCAAAAACGCGTCTTACATTTTGAATGATTTGATGTGCATGGCGCGAAGCAATTGTTCCCATACTTACATGATCTTCTTGGTTAGCGGATGATGGAATTGAGTCAACACTTGCTGGATGAGCTAGCGTTTTATTTTCTGAAACAAGTGAAGCTGCTGCGTATTGCATAATCATTGCACCAGATTGTAGTCCTGGCTCTGGACTTAAAAATGGCGGCAAATCATTTAACTGCGGGTTCACAAGACGCTCAATACGGCGTTCAGAAATATTCGCAAGTTCTGCCATTCCGACCTTCAAAAAGTCCATTGYAAATGCAATTGGCTGACCGTGGAAGTTCCCACCAGAAATCACTTTTTCCCCTCCATCAAAAATAAGTGGATTATCTGTTGCTGCGTTCATTTCAATTTCTAATTTTTCTTTAACATAATTTAAAACTTGCCAAGAAGCACCGTGTACCTGCGGGATACAGCGAAGTGAGTATGCATCTTGTACACGAAGTTCCCCTTGCTTTGTTACAAGTTTACTATCTTGAAGTACATCGCGAATACGCTTTGCAACTTCCACTTGTTCTTTATAGCCACGTGCTTTATGCACATTTTCATCAAATGCATCGATAATGCCGCGCAATCCTTCGATTGTCATTGAAGCAATTAATTCTGATTGATAAGCAATCGCTTCAGCTTCTATATAAGAAAGGATTCCTTGCGCTGTCATCGCTTGCGTACCATTGATTAATGCAAGCCCTTCTTTCGCTTCTAATTCGATTGGCTCTAAACCTTCTTCTGTCAGAGCTACCATCGCATGAACGCGTTTCCCCTTATAGAACACTTCCCCTTCACCTAATAGAACAAGAGCAAGATGGGATAATGGAGCTAAATCACCGCTCGCGCCTAATGAACCTTGCTGCGGGACAACTGGATGAATTTTACGATTTACAAACTCTAACAGCCTATTTACAACAAGTGGACGAACACCAGATACACCTTTTAACATCGTATTAGCGCGTAAAATCAACATTCCTCGCGATACTTCTTCAGGGAATGGATCGCCAATTCCGCATGCATGTGATTGAATTAAGTTATGTTGTAGTGCCTTTACATCATCTTTCTGAATGAGTACATCACTAAACTTTCCAAACCCAGTTGTAATACCGTAAACAACTTTTCCATCCTCTACGATTTTTTCTACAACTTCACGGCACTCAGCCACTTTTTGCATGCTGTTTGGGCAAGCTGTTACCCCTTCCCCTTCAAACAACAAACGTTTCATTTCTTCTACTGTCAATGAATATCCTGTTAACGTAATCATCCTTTTTCCTCCTTAAAAGAGCAAAAGGGGACCTTACCTTTTTAAGACAGACTTCTGTCCCAAAAAGCAAGGCCCCCTTCTAACTAATAGACTATGGGCAAATCATATGTGATTAATTCCTAAACCAATCGCCTCATGCTCAGATCCTTTTACAGGCGCACCTATCGTTCCATAAAGTGCAACAGCAAGCCATTCGCCTTCTTTTTTCCCGTCGTATGGTGTACCGCGCACAATTGCAAACCGAAGACCTACCGTACGAAGAACGTCTGCTAACTGAATTTGACCTCTCGTCACTCCGTACAACGCTTCCATGATTGCATGATAAAGTGCATGCGTTTCTCTGTAAACGTCTGTTTCAATAACTTGGTTGCTTTTAGCCGCTGTTTCCATTGCTGCGACAACCTTTTGCGAATTCATAGAACCAACTTTCCCAGTACAATATTTCCAACCTTTTGGAATGGATAATACAGGACTTTCATTCTCGTCCGCAAGCGCCAACAACATGGCCATACGACCAATTCGATGTGTTCCTTGAAGAAGCATGTGACTCTCTCATTTCTTGTGAATTATTTGAATATTACTTAATTTAAGAATATATGAAAACGGTTTAATCGTCAATAGTTTAAACGATTATTTGAATAATTTTTTCAATACTCTGTTACCATTGTGTACACACTTTATTTACAGAAAATTCTAAAGCGTGCTATAGTCTCACTAACAGCTGTAAGGGGGACCCAAAATTGGTTAAGAGAAAAGATATTCACTTTCGAATTGACGAAAGATTACTAGAAAGATTTGAAGCAACACTTCATTATGAAGGCCTAAATAAAACAGATGTTTTAACACATGCTATTCAGCAATTTTGCATAAAGGTGGAATCAGAAAAAATGAATGACGTAAAAAGACAATACGCTGTAAGTAATCATCTTCAAACACGGATTGATACCCATAAAAAATATGAAGAAAAACGAGTCGATTTAGATACAGTTGTAATTGAGCATTTACAATTACAAGGAACAGAAAAAATATTAGAGGTTGGGTGCGCTAATGGGAAATTCCTTGCACTACTACACGTAAACGGGCACAAGGGGCATCTCACTGGTCTGGATCAATCTACAACTATGCTGCGAGAAGCTGCTATGAATGCAGCACAGCAACATGTAAATATTGAATGGAAACTTGGAGACGCTACCAAACTTCCTTTCCCAGCTGATTCCTATGATTGGATTATCGCAAGACATATGCTGTATCACATGACGGATGTTGAAAAAACAATTCAAGGATTCCATAAAGTAATTTATCCTGGAGGTAAATTTCTAGCCACAACAAATTCTCAGGTTTCATTACCTTATATAGATGAGATGTGTAATAAAATGTTAGTCGCATTTGGTCTACCTGAAAAAACACCAACAGCTACTCCATTTTGTTTAGAGAACGGAAAACAATTATTACAATCTGTTTTTCAAACTGTGGAGGAAACAGTTATTCATAATGCACTTCTATTTCATCATGCTACACCTATCGTTAACTATATCTCTAGTATGTTTCCATCTTTAAACATACCTGATGATATTCATCTTCATTCAGAAATGAAAAAATGGCTTGCAAATGAAATAGACCATGAGTTAGCCCTTCATAACGGGATATGGCGTGATCCGAAAACACTTGCTATTTATCGTTGTACAAAATAAGTTTGAATCTACTTTATAACAAATTCTTCAAATTTATCTTAGGTTGATGTTGATATGGCGATACCCTAAGAAGAAAATTACATATTACAAATATAACAATAGACAAAAATATAAGAGGTGAAACTGTTGGCTATAAAACARAAGGAAATTAAGCTGGTAATTGGTGCAGGGGAATATAATAATAATCCTGGCTGGTTACATACGAATGAGGAAGAATTGAATTTATTAAAAAGGGAAGATTGGATAAAAAGGTTTGATCCTAATTCTTTAGCGGTAATTTTAGCGGAGCATGTATGGGAACATTTATCATATGAAGAAGGCATAGAAGCAGCGAAAGTATGTTATGAATTTTTAAAGCATGGTGGTTATATTCGATGCGCCGTTCCTGATGCATTTTTCCCAGATGAAGAATACCAGGAGGGTGTACAAGTTGGGGGACCTGGACCTAAAGACCATCCCGCAGCTAGTCATAAAATAGTTCATAATTATGAAACTTTAAGGAAAATGTTTGAAACTGTTGGATTCGAAGTAAAATTACTTGAATATTGTGATGAAGAGGGGAATTTTCATTACAATGAGTGGGATGGAGCCGATGGGGTTATTTTTCGTTCAAAAAAATATGATCCACGAAATCAAGGGGATAAACTTGTTTTTCCATCGTTAATTATAGATGCAATAAAGTCTTAGTTATTACGCTAAACAGGTGTTTTTCTTGAACAATAGCTTTAAAGTCGATTTCCCAATAAGAAATCGACTTTTTTAGTATCATAACTCAACAATCTTGAGATTTCTTCATCATTATAAAGATATGGGCGGTTTCGTAACATGGATTTATAAATCACAAAAAAGTTACATACAAGCCTCCAAAATATTAAAATTGAAAACTATATAAATTTTTCATTCTGAGGGCATTGAAATGAATTAGCTTGATGGTCATGTTAGGAACCCGAAGAAAAAAAATTATCCTGTTGGACAATATCAAAATAAAAAATGGTTTCATAACGAGTATCAATATAACTATAGAAAGCATGGGACACTTCGTGAAAAAGTAACGGAACACTTACTTACATTGATGCAACAAGCCTATTCGTCCTCTCCTATATAAAGAGCAAAGAAACATCTTATGAAATCCTACGTATAAATTCAAATGATAAACCACCTATAAATAGGTGGTTTTCATATACATGCTATGATTTTGACAAAATCTTAAGAAGGCTACTGCCTGCCCAAAGGAAGTATGCCAGTTGAGTTAAGATGTACATTGTAAATTCAAAAGCAGAAAGCTTTCTCTCTCGCTTCACTTTTTTTAAATGTCTATAATAACAAAATGAACATAATACTAACAGTAATATCGAGGCTTCATGTACGTTCTCTATTACCTTCATCATAATGATCCCCCATCTCCTTGTATTGATAGACTAGTCGATCTAATATGATCTTTTTCTTTATATTAAAAGCCTTGTTCAAGTGCGTTTTCTTCCTATTTCTTCTCCCTTAACCATTTCACAAGAAACACCTCTGTTTCCTCTACTGTCGCCTCATCAGTATTCACATATGTAACTGGAAACTGTTGATACCACTGTTTTTCAGTGTTTATTAACTCTAGCTGTTCTTCAAATGTACTGCGTCTTCTCGTATTATCATTCTTCTTTCTCTCTTGCAATATCTTTTTAGAAACATCCAAATAAAAAATTGCATTCGAACGACATTTTCTTAATTGATACAATTCATCTTTTAATTCATTTTCAATATCCCAATCCATCCCTATCAATTTTGGAAAATGTAGTGTATAAAACTCAATATCTTCCGGACCACGATCAAATATTACAGTGCACCCTCGCGCATTCTAAATTTCTTTTATTTTTGCTCCAATAAACATTCTTTGATTTGTAATAAATCCCTCTTTTGTGTAAATATCCAAATTTATTTTTTTCTCTTCTCTACAATTTCATAAGGATTTTCATATACTATCTGAAAACCTCTTTGCTCTAATCTCCTTGCTAACGTTGTTTTCCCGCTTGCCATTGGTCCTTGAAGTGAAATTATACACGTCATTTCTTCCACCCTTTTCCACTAAAATAAACCTCTTTTTTACAATAAACGGAATTTTATAAACTATCAACAAAATACTTCCTACCTTGTTTCCTATTTCTATCTAGCTTATAATAAAAAACAGAGACGATTATGGACGCCTTTTATGTAAGCTTGGAAATCCAAGCTTACATTATTTTTTGCTTTCCCTTTTATTAGAAACAGAGTATACTAGATTAGAACATACGTTCTGAATGATTACATATAGTAAGGAGATAGAACAAATGGTATACGATACAAAAGTAATTTCTTGGAACGAATCTTTAAAACAACTACAACGTCGCTACACAAATCAAGCAGTAGATCGAAAACAATTTGAAGATGTTGAACTCATGGAGTTTTTCCGCGATAACGACTACATTTCTCTTCCTACACATATTAGTGGCCTATCAACAAAACGTTTTACTTCTTACTCTATTTTCACAACTGAAGATAAAGATCGTAAAGTCGGCACACTTATTATTGAATATTTAGAAGATGATACTGACATATTACGTGTCGAACAACTATACTTTATTTAATTCATAACGCTTGGTCAAAATGACCAAGCGTTCTTGCTTTCTATCAATCCCACTGCTTATAATACTAGTAAAAGGAAAACTGTTATCGCAAAGGGGGTATACACTTGCTCGAAGGATGGTTTAGTTGGTTTATTGTTACTTGGACTGTTATTTTACTAGGCCTTATGTCTATTGGTGGATATTTCATGTTCCGAAAATTCTTAAAACGCCTACCGAAAGAAGACGGCATGTCTATTTTAGATTGGGAACAACACTATATCGATCAAACACGGCATTTATGGAATGACGAGCAAAAGCAATTATTAGAGGAGCTTGTAAGTCCTGTTCCTGAACTATTTCGTGATGTTGCAAGATCTAAAATTGCTGGTAAAATTGGAGAGCTCGCTTTAAAAGAAAAAGCCTCAAAAATAACTGAAGATTTAATCATTAAGGGGTATATTGTAGCAACTCCAAAACGAGATCATAAGTTTTTAATTAAAAAATTACAAGAAAAGCAAATTGACTATTCCCGTTATCAATCACTGCTGGCTAATTGACCTACCCCTACCTTCACTTCGTTTAGAGAAGGGGATCTTCTCGGTTAACATAATAAAAAACCTCAAGGAATCTTGAGGTTTTTTACGTTAATTTCATATCTTTCTCATTATAAAATCCATCTTCTTTTTCCATTTCCTTTTGCAATCTCGTGAATGAACGATACATGGAAATTCTCCATGATACAATCATTGCAAAAGCAAGTAAGAAGAACATACCGCTTAGCTGTCCTAAATCAAGTGATTGACTCAAATATGTTTTAAACACAATACGTACAACGAGTAAGCCAATTAAAATAAATACGAAAGCTTTTGAACGCTTTAAATAAATATCTTGTCCACGAACTTCAAATTTAGATGTTTTAATAAGAAAAATTGAGAAAAACAAACCTACACCGATTGCTTCTAACATTTCTGCTGGTGTTAGACGAAATTCCGGAAAAATGTACATCAATGCCCCCGTGCTCATAAAAAACGGTGGGAGAATAATTTTTTTCAATGTTGCTGGTTTCTTTGCTGCTTTTAAACGAATAAACATCGCACCTACAGCCATACAAATGGCAACAATACTTGATAAAAGAACTAAGTTCATACTTTCTCATCCTTTTTTGTGGCAATATGAAAATACAGTTTCATTATATGCTTTTCTGTTAGTATTTCCAACATTTTCACAGGATAATACTAAAAACCCGTRAAACCACCAAATAAACTTGAGAAATAYRCRATAATTTTYGTCATCCARTTAAAGTATAAGAATATACCCATAACAATCATGATATATCCGCCTACTTTCACAAACGTTCCACTATGCCGTTTAATCCAAGACATTTTCGTAATAAAAAATGAAAGTATAAAAAACGGTATTGCAAACCCAAGTATGTAAGCAATCATATATATCATTGCTGATTCTGGATTCGTAGTAGCCAGTCCAATTACAGCTACTAAAATCGGCCCTGTACAAGGTGTCCAACCAGCAGCAAATGCCAAACCAATTAAAATAGATCCAATATAGCCACTAGGACGACTTTTAAATGTAAATTTTCGATCTTGCATTAAAAACTTTGGCTTAAATACCCCCACAATTACAAGTCCAAATACAATGATGAACAGCGCCCCTAACTGTCTGATTAAATCTTTATAATCTTGGAAGAATGATCCAATAAAACTTGTACCAAAACCAATTGCGATAAAGACAATTGAAAATCCAAGTAAGAAAAACGCCGTATGTATCATACTTCTTTTACGAAGCATCGCATTTTCTTCTTTTAATTCAGAAACCGACATTCCCGTTATGTACGATAAAAATGCTGGATAAAGCGGTAAGCAACAAGGGGAAATAAATGATAAGAATCCCGCACCAAACGCTAAAAAAATATTAATATCTTGCATTGTTACACTCCTCTCCTCTTCAATATTGTAGCAAAAACAAAAGAAAATACTATGTACAATTCATGAATTCACTATTTACAACATTTTAATAAGAAAAAATAGCTGCACACTGCTATATAAATACAAATTAAAAAACCGAAATAAAATCCTTCTTTTTAGGTGGGAGAGAGCATCCCGCCATGCATAGAAGCGGTCAGATTCTTTTCCTGCCCCATGCCAAGTGAAAACAAAGAGAGAAAACAAGTAGCGGTCACCTTTTGTTATCCATAACTGTAGCTTATATATCGAAAAATTAAAATGCATATTTTCTGAAGCGTTTTCATTTCTCTTCTATTATAAATAATATTCTGTTACTCATTAACATATCAAAGCTTCTTCCAAACAACAAATAATTTGTATACCACACCTCTGTATACTATACATTTCCTGTAAGAAAATATTTTTTTAAAATGATACCTTTATACACCCTTCACCTTATCTTACAACACTTCTATAATTATAATTTTCAAGATTATGCATAAATATCATACTTTTATTATTATTCTATAAAATGTCACACTTTTCTTTTATTTGACCCTTCATTTTTAATTTTGTATACTTCCATCTAGTTATATATGTCCGTTTTGGAACAATTGAATATATAAGATGGGAGGAATTTTCATGCTTCGTTATTCTCTATTGGTTTTATTAGGAGCATGTAGCTATGGAATTTTAGCTATCTTTGTTAAACTTGCATACGCAGAAGGTTTTTCACTTGGAGAAGTAATTGGTAGTCAATATTTGTTCGGTTGGTTTATTTTACTTGGAATTACACTCCTATTTTCTAGACATCGTGTTCCCCTTAAACAAATGCTTGTTTTATTTGTCGCTGGAACATCTGCAAGTTTCACAGGAATTTTTTACTACGCTTCACTAAAAACTGTACCGGCATCTATTGCCATTATCCTTTTATTCCAATTCGTTTGGGTTGGTATTATCATTGAAGCTGTTGCGACAAAAACATTGCCATCAAGAGAAAAAGTCATTTCTGTTATCTTTTTACTTGCTGGTACATTCTTATCGAGCGGATTATTAGAAAAATCAGTAGGTGATTTTAATACAACTGGAATTATACTAGGTTTACTATCTGCTGTGACATTTGCAACCTACATTTTTGTCAGTGGTAAAGTTGCTGTTGAAGTACCATCATTACCACGGGGTGTCCTTTTAATGGCGGGTGCTTTAACTTTAGTAATGATCGTATTCCCACCAACATTTATTTTTAACGGAGCGATTTCACAAGGGCTTTGGAAATACGGTTTAGGACTAGGAATATTTAGTATTGTCATTCCATCCATTGCCTTTACAATCGGAATTCCAAAAATCGGTTCCGGCTTAGCAACTATTCTTGGGGCAGCCGAACTACCTGTTACAACAATTATGTCTGTATTCGTTTTAAAAGAAGCAGTACTTTCTTCTCAATGGCTTGGTGTGGCGCTTATTTTGGTTGGAATTGCAATTCCGCAAATTGCGTATACAATGCGCGGCCGTTATCAAAAACATCATACACACAAGAAAGTTGCTGCATAAAAGAAAAGAGGTTTCTCATTTGAGAAACCTCTTTTCTTGCAGGTTCTTCCAAAAGAACTAAATTCCTATATAATTACTAATAAATATATTTTACTAAAAACAGAAATTGAAGTTTATCTTGAGAAAGAAGGAAAAATAGATGACATCCATCACAAATCAATTAACAGAGAAGCTAATCTCCATCCGCCGTCATTTACATCAATATCCAGAACTATCTTATGAAGAAACAGAAACAACAAAAGCGATACAGAACTGGTTAAACGAAGCTAACATCACAATTATTAGTTCTAATTTAAAAACTGGCGTAATCGCAGAAGTTTCCGGTGATAAAAATGGACCAATTATTGCGCTCCGTGCTGATATTGATGCTCTTCCTATACATGAAGAAACTAATTTATCTTATGCTTCTAAAAATCCTGGTAAAATGCATGCATGTGGACATGATTTTCACACAGCATCTATTCTCGGCGCTGCCTACTTATTAAAAGAAAATGAATCTTCACTTAACGGAACTGTTAGGTTCATATTCCAAGCTGCTGAAGAAAGCGGGGACGGAGCATGCAAAGTAATAGAAGCTGGTCATTTAGAAAACGTACAAGCCATTTTTGGTATGCACAATAAGCCCGATTTACCAGTTGGTACAATTGGTATAAAAGATGGACCACTTATGGCCGGCGTTGATCGTTTTGAGATTGAAATACAAGGAGTTGGAACACATGCAGCTGTACCTGATGCTGGTGTTGATCCAATTGTTGCCTCTTCTCAAATTGTTATGGCACTACAAACAATTGTAAGCCGAAATGTAAGCTCTTTTCATAACGCTGTCGTGAGTGTAACAAACATTCATTCAGGAAATACATGGAACGTTATCCCTGAAAAAGCAACTTTAGAAGGAACCGTTCATACATTCCAACCTGAAACACGCCAAAGAATACCAGAACTGATGGAACGTATTATTAAAGGGGTTTCTGATGCACTAGGTGTTGAAACGAAATTGCATTGGTATCCAGGTCCTCCTGCCGTTCATAACGATATAAAACTTACAGAATTATCTATCCATATTGCTCAAGTAATGGGCCTCCAAATTATTTCACCAAAACCTTCTATGGCAGGAGAAGATTTTTCATTTTATCAACAAAACATACCTGGTTCATTCGTCTTTATGGGAACAGCTGGGACACAAGAATGGCATCACCCTGCTTTTACATTAGATGAAGGAGCATTACCTATAAGCGCACAATATTTTGCTTTATTAGCTCAAGAAGCTATTAATAAATTACGATAAAAAAAAACCGTTAAGATCATTCTTCTTAACGGTTTTTCCATCTATTATTATGTTAAATCGCGCTTTGAAAATACAGTATAGGAAATACCTAGGAAAACAAGTAAATAAATCATCAGAATACAAGAGGCAAATGGGAATGTTATCCCTGAAACTAAGCTTCCATGTTGTAATATTCCATATAAATCTGTATTTGCCGGTAATAAAAATTTCATCCATTCATATCTAGATGCTGGCATTAAAATGATTCCACCAGATAATGCCACAAATAAAGAAATACCTATTGCACCCCCACTTGATCTTGTTAGAACAGAAATCATAAAAGCAAGCGCTGCATACACAAGAGTTGGTAGCCATTCTAATATATAATACTGGCTCACATCACCAAAGATATTCCGCTCAATAATACTACCATTTTGTACAATAAATTCCGTCCATGCTGGCTGTTGAAACTTATAAATAACAAACCCACATAACAGTGAGAAAAGCATATTAAATATAAATAATAATCCAGAAAAAATAACAATCGCAACATATTTCGCTGTTAAAATTTTAAATCGATTCGCCGGGCGAATCATTAAGAATTTATAAGTTCCCCAGTTGTACTCATTTGCAAAAATTGTACTAGCATATACAAGAATAAATGGTAATAAAATCGGAAAAACAATTAATCCGGTATCTCTCATAAAAGTTAGAGGTGAACCATCTGCAGGTGGTGTATTCGTATCTAAATGCTTCATTTTAAGCTGATACTCTTTAACAAGCTCATCTCCTGATTTTTGATTGATAATATCCTGTTTTGTACTCCCAATTTTTTTTTCAATTTCTGCCGTTCGCTCCGTATACTCTGTTTTCCAATCTCCTGATAAAGACGGAAAGTATTTAACAGAAACCCACCCTAAACCAATAACTAAAATTGCAATAACAACAAACGGTATCATTGTTCGCTTTCGCTTAAAGATTTTATACAGTTCGTTATAAACTAAATTAAACAATATCCTTGCCTCCTGTTAATTCTAAAAACTTCTCTTCTAATGTTTTTCTTTCTTCATACACACGATAAATGCGAATGCCTTTTTCTGTTAATGTACGAATCACATTTGGAATTCCTTCATTTTCCACAGTAAGAATCAGTTCATTACCTTGAATTAAGACATCATACGTTAAAAGATCCGCTGCCTGCTTCACATCATCAACACGTATATGAATCGTCTCCATTTCCAAACTTTCAGCTTGTTTAATATTTTGTGTTGCCACATATTTTCCATGTTGAATAATAATGACCCGATCACACATTAATTCAACTTCAGATAATAAATGACTCGATACAAGAACTGCCTTTCCTTGTTCATGTGCAATTTTATTTATGTACATTCGCATTTCATGAATACCGTTTGGATCTAACCCATTTGTTGGTTCATCTAAAATAAGTACATCCGGGTTATGTATAAGTGCTTGTGCAATTCCTAAGCGTTGCCTCATACCAAGTGAATAGGCTTTTACTTTTCGGTCAATAACCTGTCCCATACCTAGTAATTGTACAACTTCATCAATGCGATCTTCTGTAACATTACCATTCATACGACCAAAATATGCCAAGTTTTCATAACCACTTAAAAAAGGATAGAATTCTGGATTCTCGATTACAGCACCAATTTTTGCAGCTGTGCTTTCAAATTTCTGTTTTACAGATTGACCATCTATCCAGACTTCACCTTCCGTCATGCGAATCATACCAACCATCATTCGCATTAATGTTGTTTTCCCAGCACCGTTTGGTCCTAATAAACCAACAACTTCGCCTTTCTTTACTTCAAAACTTATATTTTCTACTAATGTCTTTGATCCGATTCGCTTTGTTAATTGTTCTACTCGCACTATAGATTGTTCATTTACCATTCTATACAACCTTTCTGACCAACTCTTTTTTCACTTCCTTCCACTGTATCATGAATATTTTTCACTGTAAAACGAAGGAAAAGGCATGATGCCTCATGCCTTTTCCTCAACTTTATATAATTGTTCACGTTTAAATTCTTGAATAAACTTATAACATTGCCATATTGATAATAAGATGATTATAACGACCAACATTGTTGTTATCGATAATGCGTATAACGTAATCGGTACGCTATTTATTCCATGAACTCCTATTAACTTTATAAAAATTACTGTAAATAATTTCAAAAACAGCATCCCATGAATAAAACCAAAAAGAATCGCTCCTCCGTAAATCAAAAACTGCTCCTGACATAACAAACAAAAAATTTTTCTTTTTTTCATACCGGCAGTTTCATACAACAGTAATTCTTGTTTCCTATTTTTTAAGAATCTTTTTGTCATTTGGTATGTGACAGCAGTGCATACAAAAAACAACAGTACTTCCCCATAATATAGCGTAGCTAACAAAAACGGTATATGCTGTGTTTTTTCTATTACCGCTTCATTAGATTGGATAGATATAATAAAAAAATATAGCATTGTACTCATTGCAATCCATATAAATTGCTTTAATCGTTGGACAGCATAGTTTTGTATATTTTTCTTTGCTAACCGAAATAAAGACATAATTGATTCCCCTACCTTACTTCTTAACGTCCAGTATTCCATACTACTAGTGTATAAAAATATGACTTTTTTAACATCGAACTATAATCGGAGTCTCTACTAGGTCTTAAGTCGCAGAAAAATGACTTTATGTCTAAGGTTATACTGAAACAGGAAGATTCCCATAAAAAATCTAATATATTAATATAGGGGGATTAAATGAAAAAAACACTACTTCTCAGCATCATTTTATTGATTACTTCTCTTAGTAGTTGCGGCGTCCAACAAAATGTAAACTCGTACACAACTGTAAAACCATATAATTTATCAAAAAAAGAAACTGCGCTTTTGCAATTATTACCCTTACAACAAGGACATGTCTCTTTTTATGAAGTTACCATTCCTCATAAACAAGCTGAAATATTTACAAATATTGAATATTACCAGAATGGAGAAAAGGTAAAAGATATGGGTGGGTTTTCTTCTTCCGACTTTAAAGATAAAAAAATAAGATTATCCGTTGGTCAGCAAACATTCCAACATGCAAACAACGAAACTTGGCAATGGTTTATGGGAATTGATGGTGGTTCAATGACCGCTTCCGAAAACAGCTTACCTGATATTAATGGGTCTACATTCGAAGAGATTAACAGCTCCCAAAAAATAAAATATAACAAAAAAACAGTTCTTGCTGCTTGGGTAAAAACAAACACAAACCATATATCCGCACTTTCTATAGAAAATGAAGAATCCCGCCAACGATTAATTCAAGAAAATGAACATGTCTACTTATTCAGTATTGAAATAAGAAGGTGAGATACATCACAATAGCATCTCCTCTTTTATCACATTTGTGTCACCTTACTTATCATTTTCAACTTCAATTCGTTTTTTTTCTCTCGCAATTTTTAAAAACTCTAACAGCTCAGGACTGCTATTTGTTTTCCGATACGCCACTGACATTTCAGCTACAAATTTAGAATCAAATATTGCCTTGTACACCACTTCTGTTTTATATAACTTATTTGCCGATACCGGAATAACGGTTATACCAATTCCTGCCGCTACAAGCCCCATAACAGTTTGATACTCTGTTGCCTCTTGCACAATGTGTGGACTGAATCCAGCATTCCTACATAACGATAAAATTGTATCATATAACGCAGGCCAAACCGGTCTTGTTATAAATACAAATGGTTCATCTTGCAAATCTTCAATGTGAATTTCTTCTTTCTCTGCTAGTGGATGCGCTTTTGGTAAACATAGTGTACACGAAAGCTTTTGAATTGGTTCTAATTCTAGCAATTGCGTATTAATTGGTGGACGTAAAAATCCAACATCAATTCGATTATCATGAAGCGCATGAACTTGATCCGGTGTCGATAATTCATGCAGTGCAACAGATACTCTTGGAAACTTCTTTCGATACTCCCTAACAATAGACGGTAAAATATCATATATCGCTGCCCCTACAAATCCAATTGAAAGTGATCCAACTTCTCCCCTTTGTGCACTTTGCGCGACTTCTACTGCCTTCTCAATTTGATCAAATGCTTTTTTCACTTCTTTTAAAAACATCTCTCCTGCTTCTGTCATCTCAACTTTCCGCTTCGTTCTTGAAAATAACATAACTCCCATTTCTTTCTCTAATTGCTGAATTTGTTGACTGAGTGGTGGCTGTGTCATTTGTAAACGAGCAGCTGCTCGCCCAAAATGTAGCTCTTCTGCTACAACAACAAAATATTGCAAATGCCGTAATTCCATTTGAGATCCTCTTTTCGATTAATATGTATAATAAATTAATAACATATAATTTATATATTAGACAAACATTTTGAAAGGACGTATAGTAGAAATTGTTAATTCTTTTTACAATTTTTATGAAAAAAGCGAAAGAGGTGTTACTGTATGAAATGGTGGAAATTAAGCGGACAAATCTTACTATTATTTTGTTTCGCTTGGACAGGTGAATGGATCGCAAAGCAGGCACACCTCCCAATTCCAGGAAGTATTATCGGAATTTTTTTATTATTAATTTCATTAAAATTTAACTTGGTGAAAAAAGAGTGGATTCAAGACGGAGCGGATTTTTTATTAAAAGAACTTATTTTATTTTTTATTCCTTCTGCCGTCGCTGTTATCCGCTACAAAGATACATTATCACAATATGGTATCGATCTCATTTTGATTATCATGATTAGTACCCTTTGTGTAACACTCGTCACTGGAATCTTAACAGAACTGCTATTAAAGCGGAAAGGATCAGCACAATGATCGGCTTTTTTTGTTTACTATTAACACTATTAACATATTGGATTTCTAAGAAACTATATCAGCGCTGGAATTGGAGTATACTTTCACCACTTCTCGTTTGTCCAATTGTTTTAATCGTGTTATTACTTGGACTAGATACCTCTTATGAAACATACGATTCTGGTGGCCATTGGTTAACTGAACTATTAAAACCAGCAACCGTAGCTTTTGCATGGCCCATCTATAAATACTTTGATTTATTAAAAAAACATGCGAGTGCAATTTTAATTAACGTCATTGTCGGTTCATTTTTATCTGTTATTACTTCAGCTCTTCTAGCAGATGCTTTTCACATTGATTCATCACTAGAACATAGCTTAGCACCGCACATTGTCACAACACCAATTGCAATGGCAATCTCAGAAATGATTGGTGGTATGTCACAATTAACAGCAGTATTCGTTGTACTTACAGCATTAACTGGAGCACTCTTAGGCCCTTTTCTTATTCGCATATGCCGTATTAAAACAGCCATCGCGAAAGGTATTATGCTAGGTACTAGCGCAAACGGAACTGGTACTTCAAAAGCATTTGAAATCGGGCCAGTTGAAGGTACAATTGCAAGTTTATCCATGCTTCTAACAGCTGGTGCAAGTCTAGTCATTGTGCCACTTTTCTTATCCTGGTTACATTAAACAACACTATACTCTTATTTTATTTATCCCCATCAATCGAGCTTTGGATAAAAACAAATCATTACAAACATCAAACTCTTCTAACTCCTGGAGCGGAATTGAATAGCCTTTATCCCATAACGGCATATTTTCTACAAGTGAGCTCATTGAATCAACTGGATACTGTAAGCCTACATAGCTTAAATCTGAAATTCCCCCAAAATAATTTTGATTTTCAAATGTAATTCCATGATTGTAGTGAGCATATCTTTCCATTTCCCCAACTACTTCTTTAATTAAAGGATTGTGACGTGAACTTACAGCTGGATAGTACGGCGGGGCAAAGAAAAGTACAATCATTGGTGCCTTTTCTTTACATAAAATAGCTAATTTATCAACTAAATCAATTGTTACCGCTCGATCATCTTTATCTTCTCTATGTTTTATAACAGTAGATTGAATATCATCTATTTTTTCTTGCCCATGTTGCTCAATTGCATAAGCGATAAGCTCTTCATACGTTAATACATTCACTTTGAGATTAGGCGGTATAAATGGATTATACTTAGAAAAACGATATGCTTGCTTCTCATACGACTCTTCGATTTTCTCTGCTACTTTCGTTACCTTTTGATGTAACAACGAAATTACATCTGTCATCGTTTTTTCTAGTAAAAATAAATTAAATAATGTGACTGCACGATGAGGAATTTGTACAGAATAATCCTCCTTTAGGTCTCTTTGAAACAAGTTAGTTGGTGGGGGGCTCGCTTCCCCTTCTACAATATCACAAAGTTCCGTATTCAATTCTAATTCAGCTGTTAATAATGAAGCCATATAATTCGCATTTAATCCCGCAAAAGGTTCACCTACATGTGTTTCTTTTCCATAACAAAGAAAACCAGGTAACACTTTCCCAATAGAACCAGTGTAAATATACTTATTTTGATCACCAGGATGTCGCGTAAACATAGGCTCTGAATTTAGGACTGTTTTATATTCTAAGTTATGTTCTTTTGCTAAATCTAATAATCTTGGAACAGCAGCTCTCATCCCTACAGAGTTCACTTCTTCATCTGGAACAGCTAATAAAAGGACATTCCCATCAAATCTTCCTTCACAGGCTTGCTCAATCATCGCCATTTGTAAAGCTAGGCCGCATTTCATATCCATTGTTCCTCTACCAAATAGCCAATCCCCTTGTTCTATATCTTCACGTACAGGATTCGGTAGCTCATCTTTATGAGAATAAAACATAGATGTTAATTTTTTAGGGTTAAATGCATCTGCCTTCCACACTCCGTAATCTTGTACATCTACAACATCAAAGTGACTAACAAGAATTACTGTATTTTTTGTACTATCATTTTTCTTTACTAGAGCCGTAACGAAATATCGTCCATCCCCCGTTGGATTTTTTTGCAAATGATTGGGATTTTGTTTGAAATAATCTAGATCCGTTAGTTGGCCAACAACAAAATCTGGCAATATAATCTCAGCTTCCGAACCAGTAATACTAGGAATTTCAACAAGATCGCTTAATAATTGAACCAATTGTTCTTTTGATTGCCATTTTGACATATAAATCCCCCTATTTTTCCACATAATGAAATTCATTTCCGTTATATGAATAAAAAAATAACGACAGGCTATCAAAATTATTATTCCGATGTTCTGCCGATTTTTATTGATATTTCATTAGCCGCTTCTTTTACCTTACTAATAAGAAAAGATAGTCGATCATCGTTAATGCGATGACTAATTAATCCAATGCTTAGTGCTCCTACTACTTTATGATTAAAGCCTATAATAGGTGCAGCTACTGAAGCTGTTCCTTCTGTTTTCTCACCATAACTCACAGCATATCCTTCATTTCTTATCATTGCGAGTTGATCAAAAAGCATTTGCTTTTGTTCTGGTAAAGAAGAAAGTAACTGTTCTACAATGTGTTCCATTTCATTTGTTTTCATATTGGCAAGCATCGTTTTATTTGCAGCGCCAATCGAAAAAGGAATCTGTTCCCCTAAGTTATCGATAACTCGAATTTTTAAAGGGCTATCAATTCTTTCAATAATTATAGAATGTGTTCCATTTGGAATGTTCATGTAGATACTTTCTTCAACTTCAGAAGCCAAACGCTTCATCACTTCTCTTGCAACGGATCTGTAATCTACCTTCTCTAATTGACGTAATCCTATTTCCATCCACATCGGTCCAGTCGTATACTGTTTTGTTTCTGAAATTTGAGTAACTAATCTATGCTCCATTAGAGAGTTAAGTAACCTATGTACTGTACTAACTGGTAGATGTGTTCTATCAGCTATATCAGAAATAGCCCAATATTCTTTGTCATTTATAGAATTCAATAACTTAATAATACTTATTGCTCGATCAATGGATTGTACCATAACTCGCCTCAACTTTACTTGTAATATGTTAGTAACCTTAATTAACTATCAATTTAACAAAAATTCAAACTGAAATCAATTAAATTATTGAATTTTCCGAAAATAAAAAACATACTATCAGAAGGTTGCAAACGCAAACAAAAAAATATTGACTTTTCTTTTAAATTATCTGAAAATCACAACAATATTCCGATGTTTCTCCTTCTTCTTGTCCACCACTTGGTACTGACCACCTTTTCGGTTCCTCTTTCTTCCCCTGTAATACCATCAAAATTTCATTTTTTCATTCACACATATAGCTGCTGTTCCAATCCATCTTTTCATGTGTCTCTCCTCCCATACCTAATATTCTTTCTTATCCTGTTCTTCTCCTTGAAAATAGAGGAAAATGCTGAATTTGTAACGAAGGGTTATATCAACTTCAGAGACAACTCATTCCTAGAAATTCAAGCGGAAGGATGAGAGTATGATTTCTAAATATGTTGTGGAGTGTGTCTTTTGTGAAGAAAACCGAAAATCTCGGCAAGCAACTGTCACCGTGTCTGCCACTTCTCATACACTTGCCATTCAAAAAGTAAGAGATGAATGCAAACGCCGCTTTGGAAAAACACTGCTATTACAAACCGAAATTACAGAAGAATTATTTTTACACAAAAAAGAAAGCTGACCATACATTGGTCAGCTTTCTTCATCCGATCATATTTTCACATGAAGATTAGGGGCATCCTCTTTAAGGATCGGGATTTCCCCATTATGTACGTTCCATAATGGGCATCGAACAATATATTTCTATACAATCAAACATTGAATAGAATAGGGCAAAACTTGTTCGCATTTTTAGAAAAGGGATAGGGATATAATACTAGTAATGCGTCGAATACTCGAACGCTATACTCATTATATTATAGTAAATCCTTTTATATGGGAAATATGAATTACTTACATAATTCATACGTAAAACATATTAATCTATCTTATATTTTCAACATTACGAAATAATAGCATTGCCAACATCGCCCCAATTAATGCAAGTGTCATATCCCACTGCGTGTCCCAAACATCTCCTTGTGTTCCAAGGAATGCTTCTGCTCCTGTCCCCGTTAATTTTGCAACTGCAAACTCTAACAACTCATATAATGCACTAAATGCTAAACAAACTGATATTACAAGTAGTTCTAGCCATCCTTTTTTTTGAATCTCAACTACCTTTATAAGTACTTCTCTTGTTAATAATGCTGGAACAAATCCTTGCATAAAATGCCCAACACGATCATAGTAATTTCTTTCTAAATCATAAGCATCGCGTAGCCAATTGAATAATGGTACTTCTGCATATGTATAATGGCCCCCAATGAGCAATATCAACATATGAATCCAAATCCATACGTATGTGAACGTTGTAAATCGAAAACGTCGATATGTAATCATTAAAATGAGTACTAAAATAGCTGCAGGTGCGACCTCTAAAAACCATGTAAAAGAATCTTTTGGGTATATTCCTGATATAAGCAATGCAATCCAAAAACTTACACACAACAATTTATGAAGATGAACAGACACATCACTTCCCCCCAGTATTTTATTTCTTATTCCATTAATAACATACATCCAGCCAACACAGGTGTCATAATCATCGAAAATTTCAAAATGACACGGGGTGCATAATTTGTAAACTTCGCTCCTATATATGCTCCGAGCATTGTTCCSATTAAAACTTGTACTAATAAYAYRTAATCTAAATATCCTGCTGAAGTATATCCAACTCCTCCACCAATTGCAATTGGTAAAATAACAAGCATTGTAGTCCCTACTGACTGACGAATTGATAAACCTAGTAATACCATTAATCCTAGTTGAATGAAAGGTGCTGAACCAATTCCAAATGCTCCTGCTAATATCCCAGTTGCAATTCCTAACAGAGCACCTTTCCCCAGTACAGATGGAGATAACTGATCTGATAAACTAGCAGACAATTCTTTTTGATTTTGCACAAAAAACAAACGAATTAACATGCATATCGCTGATAAAAATAACATACCAGCCGTAAACCAATGAAGGAGTTGTGCAGGAATCCCAGCACCAATTTTAGATCCAACATATGATCCAAGCGCACCAAACCCTCCTACAACACAGCCAATTTTCATGACAACATTTCTTTCTCGATAATGACTTATCACTCCAGAAAGTGTTGTAAATGCCATTGCTGTTAATGATGTCGCAAGCGCTATGTGAATTGGCACATGAAATACGAGAGTGAGCACTGCAATAATAAACCCAGCTCCACCTGCTCCAACAAACCCTAATAAAATCCCCATTAGAAACATTGTAATAATAATAGCCACTTTCTTTCCCCTCCAATGGCTCAATTATCTTATATATTTCTTTTTTAGCAAATAAAAAAGCATCCACATAGGATGCTTTTCACTATTTTTCTATATTCATTATATGTACTCTGTTAATCTTGATTAATTAAAATGACTGCTGGCCCAGATACTACCACTCCAGCGACTTCAATTTTTTCAAATTCTTTAACTGTAATAGATATAACCCCTTCTCTTTCCATCAATTCCTTACTCAAGGCTTCAGTTGGTATTTTTTTCACCGTCTTACCTCCTTTTCATTCTTGTTACCTTATATCAGTAATATCTCGTCATGAATCTGGCATGTAAGATTATGAAATTGTTCCAATGCATCCATATATACACTCCCCCTGCCATTTTCATTCCTTATTCCATAAAGAATATACGATTCCTTTTTGTAGCATATTGAAAAAAAAATAAAAAAGCATCCTGTACGGATGCTTTCATCATTTTGATTCACGTGAAAATTTTGTATACACACCAATACCTGCAAGCAATACCCCTAGCCCCGCAAACATTGTACCTAGGCCTAAAAAGAATGAACCGAGTGTTTGTAAATCTTCCATATGCATATCCCTTTTTCTTATTATCTTTATATTAAATTAATTTTATATCATTTCCTATTTTAATTCCATTTATTTTTATAAAATTCTAACTTTTTAACATCCCTCTGACTAATAAACTTCTAGATTACAAAACTAGTTTAAAGTAGAATGAAATTTTCCCAATTCACATAGACAAGAAATCCCATTTTTCACTTTTTTACATTCATTAACAAAAAAACAGAAGACCATAACTCATAATGATCTTCTGCTTTTCATTTCAATCTTTATATAACCTATACTCTACCACCTTATCATCATTATCAAATTGAAGAATGAGCCATTCACTATCTATAGAAATAGACCCTCTTTCATCTCCAAGGTAATAAACAGTTTGATTCATTTCCTCAAAACGCCTTGTCTCAGTTGGTTTTCCTAACAATTGTACAATCTCTTTCTTAGGTTTTCCCACTAGTTTATGTTTCGTTAGAAGATCATCTATCATATATACTCGTTTCCATTCATCTTTTAGCCATCTATCTGTTTGAAACTTTGAATTATACCCATTTACACCTAGTTGTACGATACAAATACTGAATAATACCGCTCCCACAATTGTAATACTTTTAAATATTCCCTTATTATTACCACCAGAAAAGTGAAAAACGATCCACTGAAGAGCCAGTAAAAGAATAAACGGAATTGATACCACTAAAATACTCACAGTATTATAAGACGAATGAGTCATGCCAATGATGAATATGAAAGCGATACATATAAACAAATATAAAAAAACATAAACATACAATGTTGCCCGCAATAAAAAATCTCTATACGCTCCCAATGAAAAATCACCTTTATCACATCAGATTTTTTACAACTTCACTTCTCCCATACATTCAATCATTTCTTTTATCCCTTGTAATTCTTGCACTGTATATAGTACTTTCCCTTCCAATCTTTCCTTTCTAAAATACGTAACAAGTTGCTCTCTATCCTTCAACCTCGGAAGTACTTCATTGGAAAGATCGATCATTTCATTTCCACTTCCATTTGTCTCATTACCGAAATATACAGTGGGCTTAACTTCTTCTTTTAGAGCTTGCGAATGAACCTCTTTCAAGTAATCATATACAATTGTTGAAAGATGTTTTGCTTTATAAACAGGGTTTCCTACGTTTTCTACCATTAGAGTCATTGAATCTCCCTTTTTCATAAAAACAAATGTCTCTTCCTTCTCATATTCATTTTGATACTTACCAATCTCATCAATCATAAATGAATATACCCCTGCATTTTCTTTCGTCAATCCGTGTATCATTCTTCCTTGCCATTCTGTTGTCTCAATTACATATATTCCGGTTGTCGATAACAATATATGATCAACTCGAGTATTCCCCATTTTATTTTCTCTTCTACTATGTACTTTGGGAAGAAATACATTTGGAATAATATGTAGTTCGTCTTCAGTTATGATTCCTTCCTGAACAAATCCCCGTTTCATATAATGTAATATTTCATGCGTATTCATTTCTTCACCATTTCTAGAATACGCTCTTAATTCTGTAATTAGATCTTGTAACATATGTACCTCATTACTGTGTTTCTGTTGCATTTCACTACGCTCTTTACTATGCTGCATCGCTAATTGATTCTTCATCACTCTCATGTTTTCTACTTCTCTAGCTGCACTCTCTTTTAAATTATTGTACTTTTTACGCTCTATGTTTTTTAATGTCTCCTGCTTTTCTTCATAATCCGCTACAGCTGCAGCCATCTCACTTTGATAGTTTTCTATTGACTTTGTCTTTTCAAATTCCACTTGTTGGTTTTCTGATTCTAACTGTTTATTCTTATAAAACAGTACAAATACTCCAGCTAATAAAGCTAAAATTACACATATAAGTACATATTCCATCTTTTTTCTCCTTTATGGCTTAGTAAAATATTACCTAAACTTTTAAAATCAATTTTATTCTATTATACTACGTATTAAAATAACTCTCTGTAAAATTTGGATATACTTTGTACACTTTATTCACTATATAAAATGAAGGTAACTTGAAATCTAGAAATATACGCCCCCACTGATTATTCCCCCTCACCAATCGGACTTTTATGGGCAGTTAATCTCTCTCCTAACTTCTTTGCTTTCGCTGAATTTTGAGGTAGGAGTCTTACTGCCCGTTAATGCGGGATAAACTACATTTAAAAACCTCATCTATCCCAATACACTCAAATATTCCTTCGATAGGAAAGTGAACAAGTTATCCTTCATCTGATTCATGACAGGAGGAAAATATATGAAATATTTAGCATATACAGAAAAATTGATGGACTAGTTGAAGAAGAAATCACATTAAATATTAACGGCATAATAGTTACAGGCTTTTCTACTATTTGTCCATATAAAATTGAAGAAGGAAAAAGTTATCCAATCATTCTAGACATTACAGTTCTTGATGACATTGTAATACATGAAGGGAGACGAGGAGTTAAGAACTTAAGAGGAATCAACCATTTTTTTCAAATATCGTATAAAAGGAATTTTGAATCAGGATTTTATCGATGTGGAAATACTTATCACAGATAGCAATGGGTATCTCTCGGAATATAGCAAATGGTTTAACAAATATGTTGAAATTGAAGTTGATAGAATACATATTGAATTTTTAAAAGTAGAGTGAAAATATCGATAATCAGATATGATAGTATAAAAAAGCCTTCAGGAAAACCTTGTTCTCGCAGTTTTTCCTGAAGACCTCTTGTATTTTGAAGTAAATATATATTTTAATTTATAATTCTTTGCCTTACTACATTTAGACCTGATTATTTACTATAATCCATTTTCTTTCCATATTTCTATATCTTTTTGAAAAGAATATACTCAATAATTGAATCATAAAATAAGCTTTAAACTGTAATGCCTCCATACTTTTTATTTTTCAATATACACCGAACGTACAATCGTACGAGTATAAGCTTTACCTTCTGAGTTAATACCTTTAATATCAATCGTCACATTATATACATCTGACTTTTTAATATGATTCAAAAGGCCTGTGAATGCAGCCTCATCTAACCTTTGCAGCTGATTCGATTGCGATACTAAATTCCCTTCTCGATCAACAACTCGGACAGTGAAAGAAAGATCCTCTTGTTTTCCTAGTTCTTTAGTAGATTGTTTCAATTGAAATTCAACTTTATCAGCTTTGATTTTCCCTGGCATTTTCAAAGTAAACGGTGCTTTTTGCTTATAATCACTAACAATCATATAAGCATCTTTTGCATGTGCTGTCATTAGTTTAACATGCCATTCCCCTATTTCCATTCGATTTATTTTAAATGTCCGAATAGACGCACCCTTAAAGTAGGAAGTTTCATCTCCTATCGTGACCTTACTATCTTCGTTTGTATATACTTTTCCCGACGGAGAAATAAGTTGTATTTTCACTTCTGAAGATGCTGTTAACACCGAGACAACGCCCTCTGTTTTTGTATCTACAGCAAACGTTTGATCAATCCATTTATTCTGTATTAGTTCTCCACCTAAAACGGTTTGATTAGAAGTAGTATTTAAATCATTAACAAATTCTCTATCATTATTATTTAAAGTATCAGGAACGAACGTGGCGGTAGAAGTACGTAAATACGGTTCAATTCGAGAAAACACCGCCGAACCTTTTCGTATATCATCATGATCAAATCTAGAATCGGTAAATAAGTGTGTTCCATAAGGTAATTTTGTACTCCATTCATTCACTAATCCATCATTGGAGCCATACGCGGAAAGATATAGCCCACCTAAAGATAGAGCAGAGAAAGCCGGTCCCCAACTTGTACCTGCAACTGTATAGTAACGATTTAATTTAACATTTGGATTGCTATCTATTACGGAACGAAATTGTGCCATTTCACCTGTTTGTAAAGAATAAGTGCCATCGTCTCTTTGTCCGAGTAATGAAGCCAGCCAACCAGCCCACCAACTATACGATAAGTCTGCTAAATTTGATCCATAATGCGGCGAAGCCAGTGTAATGACTTTTCCTACAAAACGATTCGCACCATATTGAATGAGTGCTGCTTGAGTGTCAATTCCACCTTTACTATGAGCCACAATATTCACTTTTTTACCAAAATGATTATAAATCTCTTCTAGCTTTGCAGCCAACAGTTTACCATTATCCCACTGACTTGCAGATCCCTTTCCAGCTGCATCGTATAGTTGAACAAACACAGTTTGATACCCTGCACGATAAGCATAATCATACATATCATTTGTATCATGATAAACTGTTTTTCCATACCAACTATCCGCACTTCCATTTCTCCCTTGTACAAAAACAATAGGGGACCTATTTTCATCATAATTTAAAGGCTTCTCACCTAAAAACCAATCTCCCGGAGTAAATGTTTCTTTTGGTGGAAGTGCTTCTCTGTAAGTTGATACAACATTCGCCTCAGCAGTTGTAATAGCAAAAGTAGTAACGAGTAAAATAAATGCAGTAATCAACACCATACATCTTTTAAATGCTCGCATAATAACCCCTCCTTTTTTTAGAAAGATGATGCAAAGTTTATAGATTACTATGCTGTTGCAATACAATAACTGCTATTATTTCCAAATCTCATTTTCTTCTAAAGTTTCTAAGAGTCATATTTATTCAATTCATAAGTATGATAGTTTGACAGCATCGTCTTATTCTTTATAAACGATATTCTTCCTATGCTCCTTAATTCCTTTCACTCATAATAAATACGAATGTTTCTCAACAAAAATCTCACACACTATATCGGTAATAATGCTGAAT
>NZ_JBFTMC010000024.1:0-44159 GCF_056396765.1 Bacillus sp. 05T22 | reverse complement strand
TAATGGTGGTGTGAGCAATAGACAAACCTCGTTCCTCCATCATTTCCACCAAATCACGAAAACTTAGGTTGTACCGTAGGTACCATCTTACCGTTAATAAGATAATATCAGGTTGATAGTGCTTCCATTTGAAGAAATTTTCCTTTTTCATACCGATCACACACCTTTTTTAGAGTAATAGTATCAGTATGTCCAAGATTTAGAGATTATTTGCAATTCCCCTGAAGTTTTTGCACCAGAACCACATTAATTTTCATAATGGCTTTTACAATTATCATCCATGCAGTCGAAACGAGTTCTTATAGTATTCGACTTGCAGGCGTTCGTTTAAAGAAAATTGCCGTTGCATTATCCGTTGTTGGGATGGTATTACTCATTTCGCGAACATCCAACTTACTACAAGCTTTTTTACTTGGTGGGATTATTGATCGGGCGAAGAGTGGTGCTTCTGTTAATTTAGAAAGTACGATGCGTCTTGTTTTATTATCCGCTTCTATCGGCACACTTCTCGCAATTATTTTATATCCGACTTTAACGAAGCTATTTGGATATGTCATTCAAAACTTTGAGATAGATGGTTCATTCATTCGAATGATGAAAACAAACAATGTGCAAAAATTGAAGTATACAAAAAAATATGTTCGTTTTCCAAAATTCGAAATGATCCACCGTATGCGAATTGGCGGTATTCCAAAACGAATTATGCTCATTAATATGTTTGCAACCGCAATTTATACCGCAGGGGTCCTTTCCGCCTTATATGCTTCTTATTTGAGCCCGAAATTTGCAACGAAAGCAATCACGGCTTCTGGCCTTATTAATGGATTTGCTACAATCTTATTGACTGTACTGTTAGATCCGCGTATTGCCCTTTTAACAGAGCGTGCGCTTCAATCAGAAAACGGCGCTGATACAATGGGGAAAATGTTCGGTTGGCTTATGATTTCAAGGTTTCTCGGTACATTATTAGCTCAGCTCATATTTGTACCTGGCGCATATTGGATTTTATGGATTATTAAACTCATGCATTAAATGACCACTACATCATCCTTGATGGTGGGGATCAGTGAATGATACTCATTATGACAGCTCGATTAACAGAAGCAATACTTGATGAAGAGAAAGATATACTATATTCAAAAATTCTTAAATTACTTAAATGAAAAGTTACATTTAATAAGGAGGGAAATGTATGTATATTAAAACAGAACAAGATATTATTAAACTCATACAAAACGATACTTGAATGATGGAAATATTACAGACAGCAAAATCCCTACAACTACCTGATTGGTGGATTTGTGCTGGATTTGTTCGTTCTAAGATTTGGGATGTTCTTCATGGATACGAGGTAAGAACTCTAACGCCAGATATAGATATCATCTATTTTGACCCATTACATATAAGTGTATCCACCGAAGAAAAATTAGAAAATAAGCTTAAAAGTATAGATTCTACTATTCCATGGTCAGTGAAAAATCAGGCTCGCATGCATGTAGTCAATAACATGCCACCTTATTCATCTTCAGTCGATGCAATTTCTAAATTCCCAGAAACAGCGACTGCTCTTGGAGTTACATTAGATAAACAAGATAATGTTGTATTAACCGCCCCTCACGGAATAGAAGATGTTCTCACGTTACAAGTGAAGCCAACACCTCATTTCCTCGAAATGAAAGAGCGCACTAATATGTATAAAAAAAGATTACAAAAAAAGAACTGGCAAAGTAAATGGCCTAACATTACAATCTTCCATCCTGAAATTTAAACATGAAGAAAAAAGGCGCTTCTCATTTTTATGAAGCACCTTTTCTTAATTTACTTCAAAAAATCAATTACCGTTTCTGCAAATTGATTAGCTGCTTCATAATGCGGTGTATGACCACTCTCTTCAAAGACAATAATTTTACCATTTTGAACATCTCTTTTAAATGTTTCGATTTGTTTTTTACAGGTTACCACATCGTGTTTTCCCATAATGAGCAACATCGGATTCTCCACATCTTTTAATTTTGATAATAATGATTGATGAATTTTCCCTTCCTCTTTCAGTCTTGTAAAATGAATATCGGAACGATCATAAAACTTTCCCCATTCTTCCTCACTATACAAACTATAATCTGTTTCATCCTCAACGTTATTATAGATTTCTATTCTGTGTTCTTCTAATTCATCACTCAATCTTAAATATGCTTCTAGTAATTCCTCTGAACTAGCATTACTCTCTGAAATAGCTATACATTTTTTCCCCTGCTGTTCTTTTCCATACTTCTTTAACAGGGCTCCTGTCTTTTTTAATAAAGCTCTACTTGTTAAGGAAAAATCAAAAGTGGGTCCTTCAAAAATGATTTTTCGAATAGATTGTGGATACATTACTGCATATAACAATGCTAAAAATCCTCCAAAAGAATGCCCAATAACAGACCATTTCTCAGTGTTTAACATCTTCCTTAACTCTTCGCAGTCTTCAATAAGATCTCGTAGTCCAAACCGCTCTTGCTGTCCAATTTCCTCTGAACGCCCTACCCCGCGTTGATCCATGGCAATGAGACAAAAAAAATCTTGTAATCTATGTGCTTGATGATAGGAAAAATCAAAACACATCTCACCAGGACCTCCATGAAGATACAATACAGGATGATTCTCTAGTGATCCATGCATCTCCACATACAGCTTTTTCCCGCGCACTTCCACCATTTTACCTTGTAATGGTACTTCTTTTTCTTGTTTCATCTCTTTCTCCTCCTATTTTTATATTTCGACACCATATACAAATAGGAGGACCACGAATCCGTACATGTTATGTATCTGTAATACAACAATACATCTTTCTATCCTCCGTTTGAAAATACTACATTCAATTTTAATTTTACGTTTTTATAAAAAAGCTTCATCCAATGCTTTTTTTACAGCTTCTCCCCTTCCTGATACTTGAAGCTTCATATAAATAGAAGAAGCGTAATTTCTTACAGTTCCTTCCGATAAGAATAGCTTTGCTGCAATTTCTTTATAGCGAAGCCCTTCTTTGAGACAACCTAATACATCCATTTCACGGGGAGTCAATTCATAAGGAAGCTTTTTCGGTATTGGACTATATTCTTTAAATAAACGATTCGCTATGTCATGGGACAACATCGTCCCTCCTGAGTTCACTAACTGAATAGCAGCTACTAACTCTTTTGGTTGAACGGATTTAAGAACATACCCCTCAACTCCCGCTTCAATTGCTTCAGAGGCACTAGAAGTTTCTTCAAAAGTTGTCACCATGATTACTTTGGTACCTGGCCATCTATGTTTGATTTCCTTCGTTGTTGTAATCCCATTCATCTCAGGCATTAGTATATCCATAAGAACAACATGTGGTTGCTTTTCTTCACATTGTTTTAAAGCCTGTACTCCACTATTCGCAACAGATACGCGAAAACCGTATTCCCTCAATAAAAGCTCTAAGCTATCCGAAATGATAGGTTGATCATCTACTATTAATATGCGAATCTCATCTTGCACAAATGATTCCTCTTTATGTAAACCAGGAATGATACAGGTTATAATTGTTCCTGCATTCTTAGTAGAATCAATACTCAAGCTCCCTTGATATTCACTTAGCCGTTCTCTCATTCCCGATAGACCAAATCCCTCTTGTATGACTTCCATTCCGATACCATCGTCTTGTATTTGAAGCATTACATGATTTTTATGATATTGTAAAAGTACTTGTATCGTTTCTGCTCCCCCATGTCTTGTTGCGTTTGTCATTGCCTCTTGTAAACAACGACAGAAAATCCTCTTCAACTTTTTAGCAATTGGATAATATCCTCCAACTGTACGAAATACTACCTGAACATTTGTAGTACTTTTAAACTCTTCTATTAAGTTCAATAAAGACACATCTAGATTTGATTCTTCTTGAGGATCCATTTCATGAACCTGTCTTCGAATATTATCTAATGCAGATCGTGATATATCTAATATTTCTTGTAACTTTTCTTTTCCCTCTTGCGTTGTTAGATGTGGTCGTAATGTTTCCATACTCAATATAACCGAAGTAAATTTATAACCTATCGTGTCATGTAATTCTCTTGCCATCCTATCTCTTTCTTCAAGCAAAGTTATTCTTTCTACTTGGGACGAGTATTGTTCTAAAATCGCATTCTTATCTTTAATCAAATTCAATTTTTGCTTAATAGCATCCATAGAATAAACAGCTCTTTGTAGTAAATGCCCTACACCATATATAAAAAGAACATCAAATATACTTAGAAGCAGCTTATTGCGATTAAACCCAAAATTAAAGAAAACTCCCAATACATAGATAATTATCATTGCAGGTAATGCATAGAAGTTTACTTTTCCACGGCAAAAAAATGCAAGCGTTAAAATTGCAGGAGATAAAAATTGAGCCAAATGATACGTATATGCAAAATAAAGTGAAAGTCCCCCCACTAAAATAATTTCTGTTACTACATATAACTCACTTTGTAATTTATATAATATGACAGGTATGACATAAGACAAAAATGTACTTATAAAAACAATCTCAAGTGGAAAGTTTGGATTATCTTGATATGTCAAAGTAACAATTGCAACAATCCAAGTAATCCGAATGAGTATTATTCCCCATTCCTGCCAAAGTAACTTATTTTTTATGTCGTTCAACTTTCATATGCCCCCCTATCCAAATGAACATTATATATATATTCCCTGTTTTTCCTATATTTTCATTTTCATCATAGCAAGGTTATGACACTTTGTCACTGCCTTATATTACATTCTTTTTGCTATGTTAGTAGCCGAAAGGTATCACTAATATTAAGGGAGTGAACAAAATATGTGTATTTTAAAAGTACAGAACTTAACTAAGAAAATTGGAAAGTGCACACTTGTTAATCGAATATCATTTGATGCTCAAAAAGGAGAAATTCTTGGTCTTCTAGGCCCAAATGGCGCTGGAAAAACAACTACAATTAAAATGATTGTTGGCTTGATCTCTAAAACCAGTGGAACAGTCACAATTAACAAAAAAGACACAAGCAAAGACTTTAAAGAAGCTATGAAACATGTTGGAGTGATTGTTGAGAATCCTGATTTATACAACTTTTTATCTGGCTATGATAACCTCCTTCACTTCTCTAGAATGACACCGAATGTTCCTAAAGAACGTTTAGATGTAGTTATTTCTTTAGTTGGGTTAGAAAAAAGTATTCATAATAAAGTTTCCACTTTTTCTCTCGGGATGAAACAACGGCTTGCTCTTGCAATCGCTTTAGTTCACAAACCTTCCCTTCTCATTTTAGATGAACCTACTAATGGGCTGGACCCTCAAGGCATTCGTGATTTAAGACTTCATTTAAAGCAACTAGCCGCAGACGAAAATGTAGCAATTGTTGTTTCAAGCCATCTAATGGCCGAAATGGAAATGATGTGTGATCGCATCGCTATTTTAGACAAAGGAAATCTAATTGGTATACATGATATAAAGGATATTACAAAAGAACAGATACAATCTGTACAATTTGAAGTAGATCGGACAGACTTAGCAATCCCACTCTTACAAAAATTAGTAATAGGTGAAGAAATCATAACAAATCAAAATGTCATTACGATCAAAATAAGTAAAGAACATATACCTGCAATTTGCGATACATTAGCCAAAAATGGAGTGAATGTTTATGGTGTTCAAACCATTAAAACAACTTTAGAAGACAAATTTATTGAAATGACTGGAGATGGAGTGCACAATGATTAATCTAATAAAAAATGAAAATATGAAAATTTTCAAACGAAAAAGAACTTGGATTATGGTAGGTGTTATGGTTGTATTTATTTTCATTCAATTCCTAAACGTAAAGCTTTCCAGCCAAGTTAATTATGGGGATGACTGGAAGATATCTCTTATTGAAGAAAATGCATTACTTCAAGTTGAAAAAGAATCTCTAAAATTACCTATTGAAAAAATAGAAAATGAAAAAAAACTTTTACTAAATAATTATTACATTGACAGTAATATAAAGCCAACAAACAATGCATGGTTCTTTACGATTGGACAAAGTACAAATTTTTTAATAGCTCTCTCCATTCTTACACTCATAATAGCTGGTGAAATTGTTGCAAGTGAATTTCAATCCGGTACAATTAAATTTTTATTAACACGAACCGCTACTCGCACACAAATATACTTTTCTAAATATATTTCTACTTTATTATTTGGATTTTTCTTAATCGTAATAACGTTCCTTCTTTCCATTCTATTTAGTGGCATTCTTTTAGGCTTTGATGGAATAAATGGTGAATACTTATTTGTCAAAGATCATGCCGTTCAAAAAACAAGCGTCCTTCAGGCACTAATTGGTAGCTTATTATTTAAGATGCCTTACTTAATTATTGTTGCAACTTTAGCATTTATGATTTCAGCGACGTTTAAAAGCACTACATTCTCTATCGTATTTTCTCTTTTAGTAGCAATTGCGGGTTTTGTCATGAGTATCTCATTAAAAGGTTTCAGCTGGACAAAATATTTCATCTTCTCTCATACGGATTTATCAAGTTTCGTATATGAGAATCCCCCTGTAGAAGGCATGACTTTCAGTTTTTCTATACTATTTATCTTAATTCATATATTCATCATGCATGGAATTGCATACCCCATATTCGTAAAAAAAGATGTCGCTTAAATTTTTTATTAAAGACTGGAGGAAAATACATTGAAAAAAAGATGGATTAAATTCTGTATATTAATAACTCTTATACTTACTGGTTGTTCAAATTCCGAAGGTGAAACAATGGAACAACAACTAGAGCTACCCACTACTGATGTTAAAACTTTAAAACTAGATAACCGTAACGGTAATATCCATATTTCAACAAACCTTAAATCAGATAAAATAGAAGCTTCTATTACTGCAAAGGCTAAAGGTATCAGCATGGATAAATTAAAACTAGATCTTTCAGCCAAAAATGGAATTGCAACTTTAAACACTTCTTTTGATGGACAATTTTTTAGCAATAGCGAAACTTGGGTTGATGTCAAACTATCATTACCTAAAAACATAAAAGTTGAATTTAAAAAAACTCATAGAGACGGCGATATCAGAGTCTCTAACCTCGATTCAGATATAAATATACTTAATGTCAACGGTAATATTGACATTTCCAACGTTAATGGAACTGTCAGTGTAACAAATAGAGATGGAAATGTAGATATTGTGCATACAAAGTCTGACATTAATCTTGATAATAACAACGGCAAAGTCGCTATTAAAGATATAAAAGGATCTATAAGAGCCAAAATTGGTGATGGTTCAGCCGATATCAATAATATCGAAAAGAATGTTACCATCTTAGGTGCAAAAAGCGATAAAMTAAAAGTACATAATGTTACAGGGAAAATAACTTTTAATAAATAAAATTGATTTACTTATACAGGATAAAAACCAACCGCATTTTTTAATAATTCGGTTGGTTTTTTCTTAAATACGTTAGATAATTTCTAAATATTCAATCATCTATATTTAAATAATCCCAATCACATTCAAAAAGACAATGACAATTGCGATCGGCGCAACATATCGAAGCAAGAATGCCCAGCAAGTGAATAATGCTTTCCCGTAATTACCGCCAACAAAAAATTCTGCTTCTAATACCTTTTTCTCCATTTTAAATGAGACGAAAATACTAATAAACAAAGCTCCAAGTGGCATTAAAATATTACTAGATAAAAAGTCTACCGCATCAAAAATATTTTTACCGAAGATTGTAATATCATTCCATACACCAAATGAAAGTGCAGATGGGATACCAACTAAGAAAATTAAAAATCCAATGATCCATGACAATTTCTTTCTTCTTTCTTGCTGTCCATTCGCTAGTGCTGAAACAACCGTTTCAAGTAGTGAAAACGCAGATGTTAATGTTGCAAATGTGAATAGTGCAAGAAATACTGTTAAGAAAAAGCTACCAAATGGAATTTGACTAAAAACTGAAGGTAACACAATAAATAGTAACCCTGGTCCTTCTGTCGGTTTCATTCCTAGTGAAAATACTGCTGGGAAAATAGCTAGACCAGCGAATAAAGAAACAAATAAGTTTAGTCCAACAATTGTTACCGCTGAACGTGGCAAACTTTCTTTTTTATTTAAATAAGAACTATACGTGACCATGATGGATATCCCAATGCTAATAGCAAAGAATGATTGCCCCATTGCAAACAAAATACTTTCTGATGTGATTTTTGAGAAATCCGGCTGTAAGAAGAATTTGACTCCTTTCATCGCATCATCAAGTGTTAAAGAGCGTACAATAAGAGCAACAAATAAAATGAACAATGCTGGTAACATATATTTACTCGCTTTTTCGATTCCGTTTTGTACCCCTTTTGATACAACCCAAATCGTAATAAACATAAAAGCAAAATGGCCAACAATTGCCCAAACTGGATCCCCAATTGTTTCTGTAAATAGTGAACTATAATTTTGCTGCGGTATAATCAGTTGCCCAGTTATCCCTCTGAATAAATAGATTAATACCCAACCACCAACAACACTATAAAATGATAACAAAATAAAACAGGTTCCAACGCCAAGACGTCCAATCCAATGCCAGCCTGTATTTGGTGCGATACTTTTAAATGCTCCAATTGCTTGCTTTTGTGTACTGCGCCCTATCATAAATTCAGCTATCAATAACGGAAGACCTATTAATACCGTAAACAATATAAAGATTAAAAAGAATGCTCCTCCCCCGCTCTTTCCAGCAATATAAGGAAACTTCCATATTGCCCCAAGTCCAATTGCCGATCCTGCTGCAGCCATTATAAAACCTAATTTCGAAGTCCACTGCTCCGTCTGTTTCATCCTATTTTCCTCCTAATTACATCTTTTTATATTAATAAATAAATATTATTGACCAATCCAAATAAAACCTCCATTTCTTCCTATATATAATAAAAAATGGCCCAGCATCTCTTTATATAAAGAGACGCTAAGCCATTTACTTAACGCGGTACCACCCTTATTGATTCCATTATGAATCCACCTTAGTAGTAATCGTTTGATTACAAACCTRWTATCGAAGGTTAACCGTTAAGATTTACTAAGAATTAGACTTCTGTTCCACCTTACTGCTCCTAGGCGAGTTCAGGATGTCATTTGACTATGTCACACCAACCCATAGCTCTCTTTACAAACACATGACCTTACTACTCCTATTCAACGCACTCTAATATTCTGAATATAATTTCTTTTGAAATTACTACGAATTATATCGGTTATATTTATGACTGTCAAGTAAGTTATTTATTTTTTTGTCGAAAAAGAGGTTTTTTAAAAAAATATGTTTCTTTATCATTCGATCTATTTTCATTATCATTGGCATTATTTCTATTTGTGGCTTACCAAAATTATTTTTAGGAGTATCTCAAAAACCATTAACTATACAAGGAATGGAGCCCCCGCCATTATTACAATTTAATATGAGTCAATACGTAGACTCAATACTAAACGTCATCTCTTCTTTATTTAATCCCACTAAAATAACTTACAAAGTTAGTTCTAACTTTCAATCACCTGACCTTGACTTATTTCCATATTTACTTGATTCTTATCTACATACATTACCAATTATGATCGGCGCTTTCCTAGTCGCCTCTATCACTAAAAAAGAATCTTCGCAACAAGCGCGAAGATTCTTTTCACTTTATGGTATGAGACGCGTACAATCTCTTGGAAATGCACCTGCTTCCCGAACATTCGATAATTCTAGAAACTTATATACAAGTCTTTCAAGTCCAATTCCAAATCCCCCATGCGGCGGACAACCATACCGGAATGTATCGATATATGACTGGAATTTTTCATAATGTAATCTTTTTTCTTTAAAAGAAGTAAGTAACATATCGTACTCATGAATTCGCTGCGCACCTGATGTAATCTCTAATCCTTTATACAATAAGTCAAAAGAGTCCGTAACAGCTTGATTTTCTTTATTCGGCATCGTATACATCGGCCTTGCTTCTTTCGGATAATGTGTGATAAAGACAAAATCACTACCGTATGTTTCCTTCACATATTTTCCAAGTAACTTTTCACCTTCTGTATCTAAATCCCCTACCGGTGATCCTTTTCGATACTTTGTTTTCAAAATACGCTGCGCCTCTGCCAGTGTAACCTTTGGAATTTCCGTAATGATAGGAACCGTAACTTGCAATAGCTGTAATTCTTTTTCACACTTTTGTTCTACCTTTTCAAACATATAATGTAGAACATCCTTTTCTAATTCCATCACTTCATAAAAATCTTCAATAAAACCGATTTCTACATCGAGTGATATATATTCATTCAAATGACGGGAAGAGTTATGATGTTCAGCACGATAAACAGGGGCAATTTCAAAAACACGTTCCAATCCACCTGCGACCATCATTTGTTTATAAAACTGTGGAGATTGAGCTAAATACGCTTCTTTTTGGAAATATGGAAGCTTAAAAACATTTGCTCCCCCTTCTGCTCCTTGCGAAACAATTTCCGGTGTAAATACACGTGTGAAATCGTTCTCTATTAAAAAATCACTAAATGCCTGTACGAGCGTAGATTGAATCGTAAAAATGGCTTGTATCCGTTCATGCCGAAGCGATATGACGCGCTCATTTAACATTTGATCTAAACCAACTTGTAACTTTCTTTTATTCACTTCAAAAGGAAGTGGCTCAGAAGTATTTAACACTTTTACTTCTTCTACAAGCAGTTCCACACCTAATTCTGTTTTTGTGGTTTCCACAATTTCACCAATAATTTGAACAACACTTTCTACGTCTACTTTATATCCCGCTAATTCTTTTTCTAACACGCATTGAATAACACCTGTTCGGTCACGTAATAATAAAAAACTGATATTCCCCAAATGACGAATTTTTTTCACCCAACCTTGTAGTAAGACCACCTTTTTACTAGCTGTTTTACATTCACAAACGAGTGACCGCTTCATTGTTTGGTCCATTATTTTTCCCTCCCATGTTCTCATATTTATTTGCATGATTGTTGTCATCATCATCATCCACGGCCACTCACCTCCTTTCAAAGAATACAAAAATCCGCCCCTATAAATAGGGACGGATTTTTCCGCGGTACCACCCAAATTGTCATACTGACCATCTTAAACCTGATAACGGTAGGTACCGTTTGCTTTTACTAATCTTCACGTTCAAAGCAACGCTCACAGGTGTCTTTCCATCATGCGGTATCGCAATCTTTTCAGCAGTCGATTGCTCTCTGTAGACCCTTACATGATGTACTTTTCCTATTCATCACTTTTTATATTTACAGAGTATTCTATTCCTTTAAGAGAGAAAATGCAAGATGTTTTTTCTTTATTTTCTGATTTCAATCTCAAGTCCATTCTGAAACAATTTCTTCTAATGTCATTCCTCGCGAACCTTTCACTAAAACAACATCAGTTTAGTTTGCCAATTCTTCAAGTTCTTTTGCATCATGACTTCCCCTCCCACTCAGAAAGAAACTATTTCATTACATAGCAATTTGTTTTCCTAGGCATATTATTAGTAAATTTCTTCTGGAGGTCTATACATGAGAAAAATTATAAGTTTCTTACTCTTACTATTATGCACGATAATGACAAATCAAGCATACGCTTATTCCCCACAATCATTACCCATCTCACAGAATTCAAAACAATGGAAAGTCAATATTGACGAAGTAAAGAAAACAGACAAAAACATGTTACCACCTAAAAAAGGTGTTTTTCACACGTATCACTTCTCAGTACAAAATATCGGAAAAGATGAAGTATATAACGTCCAAGTAGAAGTATTCCGAAATGAATCAAACACGGAAACAAAATATGAACTATTTTCTTTAAAAGAAGCTCGATTAGCAAGTGGGAAAACAGGGTTTGAACATGCGAATTTTCCTGTTTCCGTAAAAACAAGCGAAGTAGATGTCATGATTACATGGCAAGAACATCCTTTCCGTGCAATGCGAAATGGTCAAAAAGTTGAGGGAAGAAAGTTTAAAGAACATTTTGTTTTTAAGGGATCTCAAAAATAAAATTCTTCTACTAGATTAGAAAAGATTCCTTGCAATAATCATATCTGTATCTTCAAACTCATAAAACAAATATATTAAATGTAAAATTGCGTTGTTCTTTCTAAAAAATATTAGGAAAGAATGACGCTTTTTTGTATCATTCTTTTTTCCTTTAAAACTCTAACTACCTTTCAACTTCTCAGCATGGCTCCATCAAATGACCTTAATGCATAGTATTCGATTTAGCATGCAGGAAAAATCAAAGTCAATCACTAATRACCAGTATGTAATGAAAAAATACTGATTAAAATTCATCTTATAAGTGGAGGTTTACGATTATGACTCATACCAATTATGCACTAACAACAGGAAAAACAGAGCTAGTGGTTATCATTGGGGGCGGTATTGGAGGATTACTAACTGCAAGAGTACTTTCTACCTACTATAAAGAAGTGCTTATAGTCGATAAAGATGCTTTTCCAGAAAGACCTAACAATCGCTCTGGCACTCCACAAGCCTTCCATCCACATCGTTTTATCCAGCGTGGTAAGTTAATTACAGAACGACTCTTTCCAGGCTATGAAAATGATTTAGTAGCACAAGGTGCACCCTCAGTACTAAACAAAACCATCCATAACATGAATCAATACGGTACGATAGAAATGCAATATCCACGGAATGATGTCAAATTCAGTAGAGCTTTGCTTGAATGGACACTTCGTAAACAAGTACAAAAAATTTCTAATATTAGTTTTCTCACAAATCATAACGTAATTGGTTTATTAATGACGATTGATCAAACAACTGTTACAGGCGTCCAAGTCTCAGAACGCGGAAAATCTGAACAAGTACGAACACTAAATGCTGATTTGATAGTTGATGTTAGTGGTCGTTCCTCTAAACTCGTAAATTGGCTTCAAGATCAGGGTTATGATGTGCCAGATTCAGATCGCTTGAAAGTCTCCCTTGGATATAGTACTCGCCGCTATAAGGTTCCCTCCCACCTACTACATCTCACAGAAAAATGGGACACAATCAATATTGCAGGGCAGCCCACTAACGGAACTTTTACAGGCGTCTTTTCCTTTATTGAAAATAATATTGCCGAGGTATTACTCTATAGTCCAGGTGGACATTATCCTCCTACAAATTCTGAAGAGTTTGAACAGGCTATTTCCCAGCTCCCAAGTCCGATAATTGGCGAAATTTTGCACGAATTTGAACCGATATCCTCTCCCCGGAGTTATCGTGTCCCAGAACTGTTTCGTCATCACTTTGAACAAATGAATCGATGGCCCTCGGGATTGTTAGTTTTGGGAGACGCATTCTGTATTTACGATCCAATTTTCGGTCAAGGAATGACCGTTGCTGCAATTGAAGTAGAAGTACTCGAGTCCTGCTTGCAAGAACAACAAAATAATCCTACTCCTTTTTTTGAACAAAGAGTTCTCAAAAAAATGCAGGATGTAATCGAACCAGCTTGGTGGCTCAATTGCGCTACCGATTTGCAGTGGAAAGGTATAGAATATGTGAGTTCACAACAATTAAAAGGGATTTCTTTTGGCCAAAAATATATGGATTTATTTCTTAAATATGCCACAACCGAACGTGATTTCAAATTATACGGAATGTATTGGGCAGTAAACTCATTAGCAATCTCACCACATACTATATTTGATCCACAACTAGTAAAGACCATTCTCACTTCATCTAATGAAGGGCAGCACTTCCTCGATGAACTTTTACTAACCTATAATCAATCATTAGAAGAAGTATTAAATCAAATTGTACCTAATTTCTCTCAAACAGCCTTTGCGTCAGTAAATCAATAAACCTGTAAAGCTCCTAAATTAATAGAAAGTTAAATTTACATTTTTGATAGTAGGTACAAATAAAAAATGAAAACCCGACATATCATCAATTATGTCGGGTTTTCATTCTTATTCATATTCTTAATTTGTACTGATTCCTCTTGCCGCCCAAATCCGATCAATTTCCGCTGCATGTTGCCCACCATATAGAAGAGCATCTGCTTGTTTAATCGCTTTTGCCCCATCACGGAATTTAGCATTTGGCGTTAATGACCAGTGCGATTGTAAAATGATTTTTGTGGCTACATCACGGCCAAAGGATTGTGCCATTTCATACTCTCCTTGGGACCAAATTTCTCCGTCTGCATGTACTTCATTTTGCACATCTCTTGGGTACACCTTATTATTATCTAATCGACGCAAACATGTTGGGTTTGAACTTGAATAAGAAGTCGCATCCCATTCTCCTACACATGCTTTTCCATATCCTGTAGTTGATGTAGCATCTTCATAAGTTGCACCTAAGAAATCTCCAAATCCTTCTCCCATCGCCCCACCTTCTGGAGAACTACCAAAACCCGGAACTTGATTATCTTGAATCGARTGCCCATATTCATGTGCGATGATTCCCGCATCCTCAGCATCATCTACTCCACCAGTTCCGAATGTTAAATCTTTCGTTGACGGAGAGTAGAAAGAATTATCATCTCTCGTTCCGTTCACATTTACTTTAATAGAACGATTGTTAATGTTCTTAAATCCTATTTGTTGAATGTAACGTTGTAAAGTATCAATATGATAATATGCCATTACATCTTCAAAACTATCATTTGAACGTGTGTAATTAAATTGAAGAGTTGAAGATTTTGTTTTTGCCTTTGAAGAAATTGTGACATAATCTCCAACTAAAAAGCCCGTTCCATTTAAACCTTTTAAAGTAACTGTTTTTAATTGATTATTTAATGCCGCTGAATCTGCATCATTATTATCCTTTAACCCTGTTACACTGCCGCTTGTTACGACAGGATTAGGCAAGAATACTTTGCCTGTTCCCTCCGCTTTACGGTTTATATCTACCTTTTTTAGTAGCTTTCCATTTTCAGCGTCAATGAATGTTTCCCATGCACCAAATGGTTGATTAGAGTGAACTACAACTCGGTATACAGGAATGGCAACTCCCTCTTCAATCATATAGCCAAATTCTTTCATCGTTGGAGCCCATAAATTTTGTTCACTTTCTCCACCAACATATGCCTTTGATTTTTGCTCTGCATCTTTTTCACTAATTTTTTGCTTTATTTCTTTCACATTTTGAACAGGTTGATAATCAGAAACGGCAAGCATTCCTTGTCCAGTTCCATTTAGTGTAACGGTTACCTGTCTTGAAAATACGGGGGAACCATTTACTACTTGTTGAAATCTAACATATGATGCTACCTGTGTATCAGTAGTTGAAATATACTGTAGGTCTGATAGATCTGGCTTTAATGAATATTGCGCGGCATTCGCTTTTAAATATTCGACTGCTTTTCCTTGAGGAGAATACCGGTCTATCTTTACTTGTTTCTCTTCTACCGCTGAAGCAGTAGTAGATATTGTGCCTAACACTAATGGTATTGCTGTAGCGATTGCCACTACTCTTTTTTTGAACATTAGAACCACTCTCCACTCTCTTAATAAATTTTGAATGTACGAGTAATTCTATAAGGCTTATTATATTACCTTTCTCTTTTTTAAATTAATAGATAACGTAATATTTTCTCAATATTTGTGTATCAAAATGATAAATACTTTCGAAAGATATAACTCACTATTAGTAGAAGGTTATAATATTTAATTATTAATCATACGTAATCCAACGGTCTTTTACGGGTAGTTGATCCCACGCCTAACTTCTTTGCTTTTGCTGAATTTTGAGGTGAGGATCTTACTGCTCGTTAAGCGGGATTAAAAAACGGGCTATTTTTTACCTAACGATAGGTTGAAAAACATTTTAATGAATGCTATTCTGAATATAATCTTACATGTTAGGAGGCTCAATTATGAGTAAAAGTGAGGAAACCCTTTCTGCAATAATCGAGGCAAGTTATCGTTTATTTGCGGAGTATGGAATCGCTAAGACCACATACACAATGATTGCCGAGGAAGTCGGAATCGCAAAACCATCTATTTATTATTACTTTAAATCTAAAGATGCATTAATTGAAGGTTTATTTGATGAACTATGTCAAGCAGTTCCATTTTCAACCTTCTTTAAGACTGATGAATTTACAAAGAGCAATTTCATTGAAAAATGTATTGAAATTGGTGTAAACATAATCGATGAACAAGATAAAGATCCTTATTTTAACCGTGTCCTACAAGAATACTTGTTACTTGCATCTAGAAATAACAATTACAATGAACGGCTCCTTTCCATACAAAGAGAATATTTAAAGGGATTTGAAGCACTTCTTACTAAAGCAAATTCATTGCAGCTTATTGAGGATGATAATCTGACAGCCAAAGCTCATATGCTTGCATTGGTACTTGATAATATAGGGAATTTCATGATGTTTGATACGAATATGGACTATAAACAAATATGGGTTGAAGCTGTGCACAGCATATTTAAAGGACGTGTTTCCCATGGTTCTCGTTCTTCTTAGTTGGTATGTTGATTGGACGAATGGATCTTCATGATCATAAAATTAGAAAAAAACTATTAATATTCAGTCTAACCATTACATTAACTGCTGAATTCTTATCAAAAGCATTGACTTACTTTTTTATCCCCCATATCGGAAAAGAAGCTTCTACCTTTTTATTTAATACAGGACCTATTTTACCAAACATTTTATACATCTTATCTGCCACCGGATCTTCTTTAATAATCTTGATCCTTTGCTTATTTATTATTGAAAGGCATGAAACAAATTGGTTTATTGGGACCATCGTTAAAACCGGACAATTAACTTTAACTCATTATGTAAGTCACGTCATTTTAGGCATCGGAACATTGATCCTTTTAAACAGACTTGAAAATCAATCTTTATCTTTCGTATTAATATTCGCTATCTGTTTCTTCATTTTTAGTATATTATTTAGTGGTTTATGGAGAAATAAATTTTCTAGAGGACCTATAGAGTGGGTTATGAGAAAGATCACTGGATAAGTTATTAATTTATCACCCTTTTTCCACATATAAGGAAATGACGAATAACATTATGTAATAAATTACTGATAACACGTACTATTTTTCACATGGCATAATCCAAAGTTGAGGTAATGTATCGGAGACTTGCACTTTTAATTCGATACGTTTGTTCGCTAATAAGACCGAATGAGCTTCTAATACCTCTTAACAGAAATCTGTCCACATGTGTTAAACTTGGATGAAAATCTCCTTGTCCACTTTCTAACTTTGAATGATCAAATAAATCGTTATATTTCTTTTAAATAATAATAGTTAATTCATGCTTGATTTGAATAAGCATCTCAATAGTAATGAGATGCTTTTTTTTGTCTGAGGAAATCATCAGTTTCTTTATTCATAACATTCCTAAAATCGTTTCTGTATGATTGACTGACAGATGTTCCATGATGTTAAGTCACGATATTAATTAATATTGTTTAACGTCATTTGCTCGATTACAATGCATCTTTTTCTTCTCAGCTTCTTCTATATTCCATTCATCTCCCCAAAAAAGTGTAACTGTATCTTCAGCTTGCAAATTTTGATAAGCGTCTACTCTCTCTGTAACCCCATTATCAATTATATTTAACTCATCATTTAAGTTAATTATTGAAGGTTCAAATTCCTTTTCTGAATCATTTCGCTTATTAGTAGTCATACAACATCTCTCCTGTATAATGAAATGCTTACCATACACAACGATAGTATTTCTATTTTATGTAAGCTTATACCTTTACGAACACTTGATTACGTATCTGTATGAATTATTTAAGGGCTTCTATAATTCCTCCATATACTTTTGTTTCGGTGAACATCATTCTATACTCCATATCTATTCTCCCTTTCTACTCAAATGAAGTTTTGATTTAGTATGTTTCATTTATACCCCTCGGTTCTGATTAAAATAGCCTTTTTGTTTAAATTTATACACAGTTTATATACAATTCAGACACATTTAACATGATGAGTTTCTGAAAATTGGTGGTAATATTAACTTGTTGAAAACGACATGTTTCGACAAATACAAATAGCCCTCTTTACCCCTGAATCCCTGCTCGACATTCCGCAGGGATTCTTGTAGTTTTTTACGATCCATTCTCAAGTTACTTTTGTAAAAAATCCGAACTTTCCATCTATATCCTATTTTTTATTTAGCTAGCTGGACTCAGTTTAATACGAACCTTTTTCTCACCTAACGAAATTTCATCATCTTCTTGTGACAATGCTTTAAACGTAAATTGTTTTACTAATAAATTTTCTTCTAATAAATCTTTATGCTTTGTTAGAGTGTTTTGTAATTCATCCTCTGTATCCAAAATAACATCTACTCGTAAATTAACTGGTAAATTCAATTGTTTTCGATACTCTTGAACAGCTCGAATAAATTCTCGCGCCACTCCTTCTTGTAATAGTTCATCTGTCACATTCGTATCTAACATTACCGTATATTGTCCATTTGTAGTATTAGAAAACCCTACTTTGGGTACTTGTTCTACTAATACATCTTCAAGCGTTACAACAACTTCTTCCCCAGATACAAGCTTACACAATGCTTTTTCAGTCGAAACAAAGTTTTGTACTTCTTCTTGCGATAATTGTTTTAGCCATTGATTTACAGCGTTAACGTTCTTCCCGAACTTCGGTCCTGCAGTCTTAAAATCGAGCTTTAATTGGTACGATGTATACTGTGTTTCATCTAATTCTACATGAAATGCTTTTACATTCAGTTCATCCATAACAATATCACGATAGGATTCCCAGTCCACTTTCTGCTCATGGTGCTCAAGTAATACAAGCTCTGCTAATGGTTGCTTCACTTTTAATCCATGCTGATTTCGGTTGCTACGTCCCAGCTCAACAACTTGTAAAACGGCATTCATTTCTTGCTCTAACTTGGTTTGAATAAGCTTTTCATCCGCTGTTGGATAATCTGTTAAATGAACACTATTTCCTTCTAAGTTAAGATGAATATCTTCCGCGACAAATGGAGTAAACGGAGCAAGTAATTTACTAAGCGTAACAAGCACTTCATGAAGCGTTTCATATGCAGCTGCCTTTTCAGGATTCATGCCAGACTCCCAAAAACGATTGCGCGAACGTCTTACATACCAGTTACTAACCTCATCTACAAGAACCGCAATTTCACGCGCTGCATTTGTAAATTGATACTCGTCTAATGCATTTCTTACTTGTTTCACTGTACTATGAAGACGTGATAATACCCACTCATCTAATTTCGTCCGCTTGACCTCATACTTTTCTTTTGGGTTGTATTTATCTAAGTTTGTATATAAAACATAGAAGCTATATACATTCACAAGTGTATCTACAAGTTTTGACTTCGCCTCTTGCACAGTTCTTTCAGAAAAACGCTTTGCATTCCAAGGTGCACTATCAACAAGAAGTGCCCATCTTAATGCATCTGCACCAAATTTCTCGACTAATTCTACTGGATCTAATGCATTCCCTTTACTTTTAGACATTTTCTGTCMTTGTTCATCTAACACATGCCCAAGAGATAATACACGTTTGTATGGTACTTTTCCGGTATATAAAGCCGCTACTGCTAATAAACTATAAAACCAACCACGCGTTTGATCGACACCTTCAGCGATTACATCAGCTGGAAATTGTTCCTCAAAAAGCTCTTTATTTTCAAACGGATAATGATACTGTGCAAATGGCATCGAACCGCTATCAAACCAAACATCGATTACTTCTGGCGTACGAGTCATCGAACTACCGCATTTTTCACAGCATACCTTCACTTCATCTACATACGGTTTATGCAGTTCCAAATTTTCTGCTGTATGCCCTACGCTATGTTTTCTCAATTCATCGATGCTCTTCGGTGCAAATTGATGATCACAGTTTTTGCATTCCCATACGTTTAACGGTGTTCCCCAGTATCGTTTTCGGCTAATATTCCAGTCCACCATATTCTCTAAAAACTTTCCAAATCGCCCATGTTTCATATGATCTGGATACCATGTGACTGTATTATTATTCTTTAAGAAAGTCTCTTTGATCTCAGTTGTCCGAATGAGCCAGCTTTCTCCAGCATAATACAAGAGTGGTGAATCACAGCGCCAGCAATGCGGATAACTATGTTCATATTTTTCTTTAGAGTATAGCAAGCCTTCCTGCGCTAAATAACGAACAATATCAACATCACATTCTTTCACAAACTTCCCTTGTAAAAATGGAACAGCTTCCGTATACTTACCTTGTTCATCCACAACATGAAGGAATGATAATCCTTGATTCTGTACAACTTTATAATCATCTTCTCCATACGCTGGCGCGATATGAACAAGCCCCGTACCACTATCTCCCGTAACAAAGTCTGCCGAAATAACACGATAGCCATTCGTAACTTCATTCATAGGAAATGGTGCTGCATATGAAGTACCTACTAATTCTTCTCCTTTATGGATAGACAATACTTGATAATCTTCTTTTAATACATTGCTTGCTCGCTCTTTTGCAACAACATAAACGGCCCCGTCTTTCTCTGCTTTCACATATTCCATATTCGGATGTACAGCAAGTGCTACATTGGCTGGAAGAGTCCATGGCGTTGTTGTCCATCCAAGAAAGTATTCATTTTGACTATTCAATACTTTAAACTTTACCGTTGCACTTAAATCTTTTACTGTTTTATATCCTTGCGCTACTTCATGTGAACTAAGTGATGTTTGACAACTTGGACAGTATGGTGAAACTCGGTGTCCTTTATATAGCAGCCCTTTTTCATGAATCGTTCCAAGAATATGCCATACACTTTCGATATAAGGATTCTCCAACGTTACGTACGGGTCATCCATATCGACCCAATATCCGATGCTCTCAGTAAATTCACGCCACTGCTTCTCATACGTAAATACACTTTCCTTACATTTTTGAATAAATGGTTCAATTCCGTATTCTTCAATCTCATGTTTACCAGAGATACCAAGCTGTTTTTCAACTCCTAATTCTACGGGTAATCCGTGTGTATCCCAGCCAGCTTTTCGAAGTACTTTATATCCAGTCATTGTTTTATATCTCGCTACTAAATCTTTAATCGTCCGTCCGAGCGCATGCCCCACGTGCGGCAGTCCATTTGCAGTTGGTGGCCCCTCATAAAAAACGAAAGATTGTGCGCCTTCACGATTTCGAATGGATTGTTCAAAGATATTCTGCTTATTCCACTGCTTGCGAATTCGTGTTTCTCTCCCTACAGCTGATTCTTTTACATTTACCTTCTCCATTTACAATCACTCCTTTGAAAATTTGTAAAAGCACACAAAAAACCCGTCCCTATAAATAGGGACGGGTTTACCCGCGTTACCACCCTAATTCTATTAGCATCTTAACTAATAGCACTTAGCAACGTACTAACATACGCGTTCTTTGTAACGGTAGACATCCGTCCGAGCTTACTTTATTCAGCCACGGCTCCTCGGAGATGATTTTCAAATAAAGTCTGTACACCGGCTTTCAGCATGGCACCGGCTCTCTGGGGAACAGTACAATATTTTACTCTTTCTCGTCTTCAGATTTGTATACTTTTATTAACAGTTATTTTATTCCATGAAACAGATAATTGTCAAACAATTAGAAAATATATTTTTATTTTCGGCCCGTTTTTCGAATTTTATACATCGCAAAAGTTTGCTATTGCTTTATTGCTTGATTGCTTGATCGTATTGTCCAAGAGATTCATATAAAATACCAGCATAACAGCCATACTCGGTAATATCCGCTCTTTCTTTTTCTAGTTTTCTTAAAAATGCTATCCCGCGTTGTATAAATAGTGTTCCTTCAATTCTATTTACATACTCTTCTAAAATATTTGCTATATTATTTTTCAAGCAGCGAATACCATCTTCCAACTTCGACAACGCTATCTTTAATTGTTCTTCATTAGCCCCTAATTCAATTTCAGCATCCCATAATACCATCCCTGCATTCATTAGAAACTCATCATTTTGTTCAAATTTCTTTTCCATACTGAAAATATAATGCTTTGCATCATTATACTGTCCTTTTGCCATATAAATTTGAACTAAACCAAAATGAGAATAAACGTCCCTATTATTCTCTTCTAAAGCACGTTTATATATTTTTTCAGCTTCTTCAAATTCATCATGTTGAAAATGCAAACCCCCTAATCGAGTATATAATGATGATGATTCTTCACAATTTTCGATGCCCTGCGATAAAATTTCTTCTGCACTCTTCTTATCTTCTAGATCTGATTCATATATTTCCGAGAGTTTCACATATGAATATGGTACCGTTTTGTCTAATTGAATTGCGATGCGAAGTCCTTTGATTGCTAAATGCAATTTCTCCATTTGATGCGCACATTTAGCTCTTTCATACCATATATGTGCTTCATACTTATATTCTTTCAATAAATCATTAAACACCTCATACGCTTCCTCATAACGCCCTAAATCCATTAAAATCAAACCATGATTTACAAGAACAAACCTGTCAGGATGACGTTGCAATGCAATTTTTGACATTTTTAATCCCTGTTCAGACTGATCTATATACATATATGATAATGCTAGAAAACTCCATGCGATTGGCTGATCGGCATCTAATTGTAGCGATGAATGGAAACTAGAAATTGCTTCTTTATACTCTTCTTCCTCTAAACAATAACGCCCATGTATAAAATGATACAATGATTGATTATTCTTTTTCTTGACACTTCGCAAGATATCACTAGCCCGCTCCATATCTTGAATACGGATAAAGCATTGTGCACTATGCAACTTAACAAAGTCTGAACCTGGATATCTTTCTATTAACCTTTCCGCACAAAAAAGAATAAATTCCTGATTTACTTCAACATCCATATGTTTGATTGTGTATAACCACGTGTAAGGATTTTCACTTGTCTCTTGCAAAAATGATACGAGTTTTTCAATCCCTTTTTTATCCTGTTCTTCTAAATGATCTGTCAGAGAGAATAGCTTTCGGAAGTATACATCTTCCTCTTCTACTAAAAATGACAATTGTTCCTTTTTCTCCTTAGGAACAAATACGATAGATAAACCATCGGTGTAGCGATATCTTTCCTGTAACTTCTCATATTCAACAAAAAGCGGTTCCAAGAAATTAGGATCTTGAACAAAAAAAGATTGTAACTGATCATCATATCCAGAAAGAACTTGAACATGGGATGCATGTTCAATATCTATACTTAATAAAACCGGAATATTTTGATCGAGTAATGATTTATAGTTCTTTTCGTTCCCCTTGAAATAACGACAAACATAGCCCAATTCTTCTAAATAAGTAACCGTATCTGAAAATTTCGATCCTGTTACATCAAATATATGATTTGCGACTTCATCTTGTGTACGACTTTCTCCCCATAAGCGAAGCATCATTTCCAAGCTCGCTGGAACACAATAATTATCTTTTTGTACGATTGGTACTAATGGTAATCTTACTTTTTTCCCATTCGGGTATTTTTCTATATTATGATATAGTGACTCCTTTAAACATACTTCCGTTTTTAATAGAGCAAGTAACTCCTCGTTCTTATTCATTTTATACAATGCTTCTGCACGTAAATATGTAAAATAGGCTTTATACGAATGGTACGGTAATATCTGATCGATTTTATCTATTACAGTTAACATTTCCTCATAACACTGTAAATCTAGTAAATGTTTCACCTTTTCGAAATAAAAATACGGTACTTGCGGAAACTGATCTATCGCATCATTAATCAATTGCAATGCTCGTTTCTGTTCACCTTTATATGCATATAGCTGTGATAATAAATAAACCGCTAGTTCTTCATTTTCCTTATGTTCCATCCCAGCTAAAAGTGAGTGCTCCGCTTCCTTCCATTCTCCTATTTGTATATAAAAATAGCCCCATTTACCAAAGACTGGAAGTGTACTATAACTCTCAGCTTTTTTCATATATTGGAATGCTTCTTCATTTCGTTTCATTTCTAAAAGGCATCTTACTAATGTAAAGTAGGCTTTTGATAAAATATCAGAATCTATTTGTTCTGCCTTTATATCGTCCAAAGCATCTTTTAATAACTTTTCAGCATCAAGTACTTTTCGGTCATCAATTAGCTCATCACAATATAAAGAGAGCGTTCTCATATTTGGAAATTTTTTATATGAATAGCGAATTAGGAAGGCACTATATTGATGCATAAGCCCTTCATCTGTAAGACGGATTAGCGTATCAAATTCTTCATGCCCTGAAATCGAAGAAAGCCACGCCTTCACATAGGAGAACGTATTGGTTTCTTTTATATGTACAATTTCGTTATTTACATCCTGTAATCCATCTACAAATCGTTTCTCCTTCAAACACATCTCTAATCGCCTAAATTCTAACATGTATTCACCTCAAGTAATTATTTTTAATTCTATCGGTAAGTAGTATTCTTATCTACTTGCTTAGATTCTACACAGCTTATATCATGTATTCAATAAAAATCTTATATAAATCTTGAAAATAGGCAATATTATTTAAATTATTKTTTAAAAATAAGAAAMGCGACTCTATTATTCGGACTTGCAAATAGTTTCTGGTTGCTCGTACTCGCAAGAATGCTACAAGGTATATCTGCAGCGGCAACATGGACAGCTGGATTAGCACTTCTAGCAGATGTGTTCCCTCTGCAAGAACGCGGAAAGGCCATGGGTCTCGCTTTATCGGGACAAGCAGCTGGGATGCTCCTTGGTCCAACAATCGGCGGGGCACTTTATCAATGGGGAGGGTATCATCTTCCCTTTATTATAGCTGCCAGTATTGCACTCATTGATGGTATATTACGAATAACATTACTTCATAATGAACCAACATCCAGCTCAAACCAACGAATTAGCTATCGATCTATCTTGAATATGCGTTCCCTATTTATTATGATCGGTATTATTATTCTAGGATCGGCCTTACCTAGCGCTTTAGAGCCAACTCTTCCTCTCTACTTACAAGACACCTTACACCTTAGCCCTGGGACAATCGGACTCCTATTTGCCGTTCCAACTCTCGCATATGGATTTACCGCACCAATCATTGGCACACTTTCAACTAAAATTGGCAGAAAACAAACGATGGCAGTAGGCATAGCTTTGGCTGCTTTATGTTTCCCATTTACAGTGATTGTTTCTCATACCGCCCTTGAAATATTTGTACTTGCTATCCTTGGAATTAGTTTTAGCCTTTTACTCGCACCTGCTTTACCAGAACTTACATATCTCGCAGACAAAAATGGAGTTCATGCATATGGAATACTTTTTACAATCTATAATACAGCCTACTCAATTGGTATGTTTTTCGGACCGATGCTTAGCGGAAGTTTATCCGATTTATTTGGATTAACAAATACTTTCTACATATTCAGTGTTCTTCTTTTATGTTATCTGTGCTTGTTTTTGTGGAAAATGAAAAAACAAAATTAGGTTATAGCCATGAAAAGATACAACACTTTAATAAACAAGTAAAGAAACAAAGCCCAGAAACAAAAATTCCTGGGCTTTTTAACATGCTTTCTATTAAAATCTTTCTATACAGTATCCATTAACAAAAAAATTGATAGTTTCAATTTCTTCAGCATTTAATTTTCTTTGCAGCCCCTTTGCAAGCTCTTTAATAATGGCTTTTTCATTCCCCTTATATTTTCCCGTCAGAAATGCTGTATCTTTTAAAAAATTAATTTTCAATTGGAATTCCTCTTTATAAACGGGCTTATCGTGATGAGATAAGAAAAAAATGTCTGCGTCATATTTTTCAAGCTGCTTAACTAGCTGCAAGGTATTTTTAATGGTATAACTCCATTTTTTTGAGTAGAGATTTGCGTACATGCAATCCCCTAGAAAAAGAACTTTTTCTTCAGGAATATAAATAACAATACAATCATCAGCGTGATCGCCACCCACATGTTCAATTACAACAGTTACTTCTCCTAAATTAATAGACATTTGTTTATCAAATGTAATATCAGGTATTGGAAGAAACACCTCTCTCTGATGACCCAACTCTTTCTTTATTGCTTCCGCACAAAATGGAATTTCTATTCCTTCTTTAACGCGCTGATCCAAGTATTTATCTTCCCATGATAAATTCTGAAGCCTTTTAATTTTTTCGTGAGTTTTATAATGAGCAATCATTGGTATATCTATTGCGCTCATCCCGAATACATGATCCCAATCTGAGTGAGTGAGAACAAGAAAGTCGCCTTTAATATGTACTTCTTCTAATTGTTTAAGAAATAAATTAGCATGTTTAGGTGAGTTTCCAGCATCAATTAATAATGTCTTTTTTGCTCCTGTAACTGCTGCTAAAATTGGTCGATCCGTTTCTTGATACGGTGGTAAGTATAAAATCCGATTTGATATTCTTTCGATTTTTTGCAAGTTCCTATTCTCCTTTATATGGTGACATATGTTGCTCTAATTCTTTAGAAAATAATTGTAGCTTATCAGAATTTAATAGATTTATAAAAACACCATCTTTTCTGTATACTTCTATAAAAAGAATAGCGTGTTTTTCGTTATATGAATACAAATTCATCCTATACTTATTACTAAAACATTTCATCTCTTATTCTCTGAATTATTTCCATTTACATAAAACTAAAAACGAAAGCATCAAAAAAACCGTGAATTATTCACGGTTTTTTCCTTTCGAAAAGCTAATCGCAATTGTTCCAGCACCTGCATGAACAGCAAAAGATATAGGAAGTGGGTAAATTAAAAACTTCATTTCAGGAAATACTGCTCTGAAATCAGCAATCCATTCTTCTGCCCCTTCTTCATCATTCGCATGGAAAACATGGACTACTTTCGGTATTTCTTTTTCAAGTTCGCTTCGCATATATTCTTTACATTTTTGTATTTTACGAACTTTCTTCTCCAACACAAGTTCGCCATGTTTTACTTCTAGAATTAGGTTTACACTTAGTAGACTGCCTAGTATAAATTGTACACCTTTCACACGTCCACTTGCATATAGACCTTTCAAATCCTTTGGAAATACATAATAAGGACTACGTTCCACATGTTGTATTGTCTTTTGTATATCTTGTAAAGTCATACCCTTACGGTATAACGTTTGCGCTTTTGTTAAAATTTCATCCATTGGATAACTCGTTGTTTCACTATCTATTACAACTAGAGGAAATCCTGCCATTTCTGCTGCAAGTATCATATTTTGATAAGTGCCACTTACTTTTCCACTAATTGTGATTGCAAATCCCTCTTCATATTCTTCTTTACATTTAGAGAAGAGTGCAACCATATCTCCAAAATTAGGTTGTGACGTAGTTACAGTTATACCCTGTTTTAATGCATCGTAGACACGTTCACGAACACCTTCTTCACAGTCTTTGTAAGCCGTTCCATTAATAACAATTTCAATCGGTATAACAAAATTATCTGTACTTGTTGTAAAGTTTGCAGTTGTACTATCAGTAAACCAAGCAACACGCTTCATGTTGTTCCTCCCTTGTGCGTGTCCTTTTCTCTAACTTTTCCCACAATTCTATCTATTCGAGTTATAAAAAAGGACTATGCTTGTTATCATAACAAGACTATCTCTGTTTTTCCATAGGAGATGGGTGATTTAAGCAAGGTTTTCAAAATTAATTTCGAATCTATTTTCATTCGTACACGATTTTGACATATTTTCTTTTAGAAAATACTATCAAACTAAAAAAATAAGACTTCTAACATGTATACAGCGTTAGAAGTCCTAACTCATTTCTTTATTTACATTACTTGCTTTTCACTATGCCAAAAGTAATTTTCATACTTGGAGCATATACTAAAGAAGAATCTATAGTGAATTCTTTAGAGAGTTGTAATTCTGCTTCGTATTGCGCCATCGCTTCATTATATGCCAATCCTCGGTTTACTAAACGTTCAATGAATTCTTCTTTTTCAGCAGGAGTATTACCGATTCCCTCTTCCTTGAGTGATTGATACAATTGCTGTTTATCTCTTTGATCCTCATTAACATTAAGAAAATTAATCTTATCACTAACTCTACACTCAATATTTTCTACCCCTAGCTCACTTAGATATGTTGGTAATTTAATACCGATGTTTCCATCTTTACCATTTCGCTTTGCATCTTTTTCAAATAATTTTTGAAGAACACCAATCTGAACAATTTCTGATTGCTCTAGATTGTTAAGACTATACGAAGACATATTCGAAATCCAATGTGGTTCAAAGCATATGATATTACCTTCATCAACGACCGAGTCTATCATTTTTTGTAACATTGTCTTTGGATCGTTCATATGTATTAAAAAAGCATGACATACTGCTATATCATACTTACTTTCTAATTCAATTTCAGTAACATCTGCCTCAAGAAAGTCTGCTTCATATGGAAGAATTCGGAATAACTCTCTTGCTTTATTAATTAGTTTCTTCCCCTTATCAATTCCTGTATATCTAGACCCTATTGGTAACAGAGGTAATAGTTTCAGACCTAAATAACCATATCCACAACCATAGTCAACAATATGAACTGGTTTAGAGATTTTCCAAACTGAATTCACCAAAAAACTTAGATAATCATCGTTATAATATAGATCCCTTGTATTTCTCAAATACTCCAACTTATTATCCCAATCATACTCTTTCAATTGAGCTACCTCCTTCTGTTTATATTGAAAGTGCTGATTTCGTTCCCTTCTTTGAGCAAATGATAAAAATATTTTCTAGATATAAAAACATTTTTTCATGTCCATAAGTTCTTAATGTATCTAGAAATTTGTTCAGCTTATTTAGACAAAATGTATTTGATAAATTGAAACCAAATTAGATTTTTATAACATTTCCAATCAATTTAATATCTTCTCCATCAATAACTATCCCATCACCATCTTTACAAGCATAAATTGTCCTATTTTCCAGCTTAGAATAATCCTTTAATAATCCTAAATATTTTTCACTTTGCTCCTCACTCCAATGAGGCATAAAATCAAAATCTACAAAACCTAAAGAGCTTCTATCCTCTAGTCCTATACTATCCTGGTCTACAAATTGAGCTGTATCAATACTTTTAGTAGATATTATACTACCTGCACTAACACCAATTAAAACCCCACCATTTTCCACATAAGATTTTAATGAATGCAATAAATTTCTTTTTCTTAGGGAATTTAAAAAGCGAAATGTATTTCCACCTGAAAGATGTATTGCATCATAATTAAATATGTTATTAACCTTTCTTTCATCGTATTCTTTATCTAAATCAAAATATTCTACTTTACTAATTCCTAAATCTCTATAATATTTAACTACATTATTAAAATACTTTCCTGTTTCATCTGAAGATGATCGAAGATATGCTATTGAAGGATTTTCTTTATTTAATAACCTTAAAAGCTCATAATCCAATTTTCTATCTTCTTGTACTTGATCGCTATATAATATCATTTTTCTCATTAAAGTCCCCCTATTTTCCAGTTTGTAATTTCTTAATTTTCAGTTTCCTAAGCTTCTTTTTGACCTTTTTCACTTGTAAAGCTTAATACTAATTTTACAATATATCTCTATCTTTTTTAGATATATTGTAAATAATATAAAGTGAAGGTTTCCTTCATTCCCTCCGATTATTAGCCTTCATCAATTTGGCTTTTACGGGTAGTTTATCTCCCACCTCTTATTTCTTCGGAGTTTTACTGTCCACAAATAGCACGATAAAATTGTACTCATTTACATCTCTTTCGGAGCACCCATTCCAAGTAAACGCAATCCTTCTTTTAACACAATCGTTACTGCATAAACAAGTGCAAGTCTACTTTCCTTTTCTTTATCCTCTTCTAAAATACGAACATTTCCATAATATTTATTAAATGCTTGTGCTACATCTAACAAATACTTCGCAATATGTGACGGTTCATTTTTAAAGAAGGCTGTTTCAACGACTTGTGGAAATCTATTTAATAATTTTATCGTACTCCAACTATGATCATCGTTTAATTGAAACGCTTCTGTTTCAAATTCAGCATTTTCTTTTCGTAAGATGGAGCAAGCGCGTGCATGTGTATATTGAACATATGGTCCTGTTTCCCCTTCGAACTTCAGCATTTTTTCTAAAGAGAATTCAATATTATGCATACGTTCATTTTTCAAATCATGGAAAATGACTGCCCCGACACCAACTTGCTTAGCAACTTCCTCTTTTTGCTTTAAGTCCGGATTTTTCTCTTCAATATTTTGCTCTGCAAGCGTAATCGCTTCTTCTAATACTTCCTCAAGTAATACTACTTCCCCCTTACGTGTGGACATTTTTTTACCATCTTTTAAAATGAGTCCAAATGGTACATGAGCCATACCATCTACCCAGTTATAACCAAGTTTCTTTAATACAGTGAAAAATTGTGTGAAGTGTAAGCTTTGTTCTGCTCCCACTACATACAGCGCTTTATCAAATTCATATGTGTTTTGACGATATAGTGCCGCTGTTAAATCGCGCGTTGCATAAAGTGTAGCTCCATCTGATTTTTTAATTAAACATGGCGGCATATCTTCTTTTTCTAAATTAACAACTTGCGCTCCATCCGATTCTTCTAATAACCCTTTTCCTTCTAAAATTTCAACAAAACCGTCCATTTTATCATTATAGAAAGCCTCTCCTTGGAAGTTTGTAAATTCAACACCAAGAAGTTCATAAATACGAGAGAATTCTTTTAAAGATTCATGACGGAACCAATTCCATAAAAAAACTGCTTCTTCATCACCGTCTTCTAATTTCTTAAACCATGCACGACCTTCTTCTTCTAGCTCTAGATGCTCTTTCACTTCTTCGTGGAAATGAACATATAATTTGAATAGTTCGCGAATCGGATCTTCTTTTACAAGCTCTTCATTTCCCCATTTTTTATATGCAGTAATTAATTTCCCAAACTGCGTTCCCCAATCACCAATATAATTGATTCCTACAACCTCATATCCACACTTTTCAGCAATATGTTTTAAAGAATTCCCAATCATCGTTGAACGTAAATGCCCCATGGAGAACGGTTTCGCGATATTTGGTGAAGAGTAATCGATTACCACTGTTTTTTCTCGCCCAAAATGCCCCTGTCCATATTCTTCTTTTTCAGCTAAAATCGTTTTTAATACTTCATCGCTTACTATGTCACGGTTGAAAAATACATTCACATACGGTCCAACTGCCTTCACTTTCGTAAAGAATGGATTATCTAATTTCTCCGTGATTTCCTTTGCGATAACTGCTGGTGCTTTTTTATATTGCTTTGCAAGCATAAAGCATGGAAAAGCTGCATCTCCAAATTCATCTTGCTTCGGAGTTTCAATTAAACCTGTAATTTGTTCCAATGATAATTCTGATTTTAATATTTCAAATAAACTTTTTGCTAATTGAATTTTATATTCCATGTTACTCCCTCCTTATTTTTTTAAACACAAAAAACCCGTCTCTAAAAAAGAGACGAGTTATCACCCGTGGTACCACCCTTGTTGTTCCGAAGAACCACTTTCCCGTTTATAACGAGGACAGGGGGCCCCAGCTTACTCTACTATTCATTTCAAGCAGCGTCTCCGAAGTGCGCTTCATCCTCTTCTCCGTACTAGGCTCTCACCATCCCTAGCTCGCTTTCCTTCTGAAGAAGGACTACTCTCTTCATCTACGACATCATATATAATTGATTATTGCTTATTATACATCTTTTCAAATAATTAGCAAGGTTCAATTACACCAAAATGGAATTTCGCACTTTTTCGCTTATATACTAAGAAGTTATGTCGCTCAAATCGTGTACTACGGAAATGATCTTTTAAGACAACACGTTTTCTAGCAACACGCTTTGCTTCTGCAATTGTTTCATCTGTGACATCATTATATAAAGCAAAGTGTTTTAAGCCACGAATCCCATCTGATTCAATTACCGTTTCTTCAAACATTGGATCCAGATAAACAACGTCATAACTGTTGTCTTCGCAGCGCTTTAAGAAATCAAAATGCTCGGTTTTCTTCACTCTAATTCTACGCATCGCTTCATCGATTTCTGAAATACCCGCACACCACTGCTTTAAACCTTTATTCATTATATAAACCATGTAACAATTTCCCTCAAGCCCCGTTATAGCTCCTTCTTCTCCAACAACATAGCTTGCAACAACACTATCTGATGCCATACCAAGCGTACAATCTAACACCGTCATTCCTTTTTCTAATTTTGCAGCTTGTACAAATGGATCATGTTCTCCCCGCATTAATCTTTTCACACGAAACATTGCAGAATTAGGATGAAAAAAGAACGATTCTTCTGTACCTTTTGGATAAATTGCTAATCGATTCTTTCCTACAACGAGTACATCTTGTTCAAACCGCTCATGTAGCTTGTATACCGATATATCATTCCGTACTACAAAAGAGCATTGTAATTCTTCCGCTACCTCTTTTGCATATGTTGTCATTTCCTTATTCGTTCGTCCTGCTGTTGTCACAATCATCTTTTCACCTCAATATATAAAGAAAAAAGGGAGAATCACTCCCCCTTTTTAGCAATGCTTTTCAAAAGCTTGTTCTAAGTTATTAATAATCTCTTCCATTGTTGCTCCTTCAATTTCATGACGATGAATGAAGTGAACAACTTCGTTTCCTTTTAGTAACGCCATAGATGGTGAAGATGGAGGAATATCTCCGAAGTACTCACGCATTGTAGCTGTTGCGTCTTTATCTTGTCCTGCAAATACAGTTACAAGATGGTCTGGTTGTTTTTCGGAACGTACAACCGCTTGACCAGCTGATGGACGCGCTAAACCAGCTGCACATCCGCAAACAGAGTTTACGACAACTAATGTTGTACCTTTCGCATTTTCCATATATTCTTTTACAGTTTCTTCTGTAGTTAATTCTTCAAATCCAGCACGCACTAACTCTTGACGCATTGGAATTACCATTTGACGCATATATTCTTCGTATGCATTTGACATCTTGTAATCTCTCCTTCAACTTTCATTCCAAATTCATCATATCACGCTCTTATAATAGGTGCAAAAGAAAGATAGCGTTACCATCATTTTTTTGATGGAATTTCACAAATCCCCCCGCGACAGTGACCAACTGGTACAAGTTTTCTTCTATTTGCAATATAATCATACACTTTATTTCCAAATCCAAGCAAAATAGATAACTTGATAAAAGGAACCACAAACCAGTATGACGGCACAGCTTTTGCTAAAACATATACGCTACCAATCCCGTCATACCATTTGTTATTTTTTAAAATGTAAAGCCTTTGTTCCATCTTCTCTTGTAACTCTGTAGAAAGTTGATACTCCTCTACAACATCTTTATCACGAAAAGAGGCAAACTTCATCGTATCTTTTTTATCAAGCTTCTTTGTACGCTCTGCGACTGCCGTGCACATCGGACACCTACTATCATAGAAAACGATCATATGATTATTCTCCTTTGCGAGACTCCGTCATTTGTTTCCAAACAGATCCTTTCGCTTCTTCTCCGCCTTCAATACGTTCTAATGCTAGACGAGATTGCATTGCTACTTCGAACTCTGGATCATCTTGCGCTACGCGTAGTGCTGGAATTGCACTTTCATCACCAAGTTCAAATAAGAACATCGCCGCACGCCAACGCACCAATTTACTTGGATCTTTAAGTGCTTTAATCATAACAAACATCGCTGCTGGATCTCCTACATCTGATAAGCAATCACCCGCAGTGCGGCGTACACTTACAGAACGATCTAGTAAAGCTTTATACAGTAATGGTAATACTTCATCACCTTTTACCATACCTAAGTACGCTGTTGCTAAACGACGGATAGATACTTTCTCATCTTCTAGCGCTTTCTTCAATACAGGAATATCTTCTTCTGTTGGATCCATTTGCTCAAGCGCTGCATAACGATTTTTCCAATCAGGATCCACCATCATTTCCTCCGTTACTTTATATGGTTCACGCTTTGCAATCGTTACTTCTTTAGCGCCCGCTTGATCTAATAATTCTTTTACAGTTTTTTCAACGCGTTCCTCTGGATAAGCAGCTACAATTTCTTCCACAACTTCTTTTCCGATTTCTTCAAAATTGCCATAACGTGTACTTTGTTCCACCCATTTACGCTCTTTGACAACGTTAGGTGCAGACATTTGTACTTTCATAATCGTTTCTTTAAAATGGTCTGGTAATCCCACTCGTTCTTCCGTTATTCCATCTGTTAATTTCACCTGCATTGGAATTGTAAAGAACATTTGAATGAATACTTTCACTTCACCAAAATGCGAAAGTTGTTCCCTCTCATCTTCTTCAGTAACTTCTTCTCCAAATACAGCGCGAACTTGTTGCAAAAGTACTTTCCAGTCATACTTCGCATTTCGCTCTACCGCTAAAAAGTCCGCAACATGGTATACACCTTTAATACCTTCGATTTTTAAAATGTGTTGCACTTGCTCTGGTGCTTGTTCTGCATTTTCGTTTGTATAATTATTACGTGCTCCTGATGGTAACACTTCATTTAAGATAACTTTCATCGTATTTGGACTTGGCGTCGGTTCAATTGCTTTAATCTTCACGTAAATAAACTCTCCTTTATTGCTTGTTCTTAGCTGTATTGTAACATGTTCTATCGCTATACTCCTACTGAGACGCTTGCTTTTTCTAATCACAATTATAGTCTTAATAGAATTGGTGAATATCATGTAACAACTGCCCCTATTGATATACCCCTTTTTAGTATCATGTTCCTTCTCTCTTCCGCTCAAAAAAGGTAGATTGATAATAACTTTAATCAGCCCCTACCTTTCTTGCTTTCGCTGAATTTTAGGATGAGGGTCTTACTGCCCGTTAATACGGGATAAATAAAAAAAGGTATTGCTTTGCAACACCTTTTTTCTACCACCATAAACTCATTTTATGATGTACTACAATTATTTTGTTAAAGATACTTCATCCTTTTCTTTCATGTCGCGCTCAAGTTTTGCAATTTTCATATCAAATGTATCACGTTCATGATCTTCATTCATGCGAAGCTCTAAATCACGAATGTGATCTTCAATTTCTTCAAATCGTAAGAACGGATTATTCTCATCCATTTTATGAAGAGCCGTATTCATACGACGGTTCACATGGGCCATATTTTCACGTGCCATCAATTCCATACGCTTTGCATTCATTTCTTTTAGCTTATTTTTCATTTCAGAAAGACGGCGTTCTAACTCATCAATTTGCTCCACTACACCTGCATACATCTCTTCTAAACGTGATCCTTGCCCTTCATAGTATGCTACTTCTTCTAATGCACGTTCATGCAATTGCATTTCTCCTGCTTCTTGTGCAATGATCGCCTGCTTTGATCGCTTATTTACGAAATAACGAGCCTGCTCAAGTTCACGAGCAAAGTTAGATTTTAATGTTTTATGACGCTCGATTAATTTCTCAATTTTTGTTACTTCACGCTCGCTATCGCGTAAATATTGGTTTAACATAGCGATTGGATTTTTTCTTCCCTTCTCATCTAATACATTATGAAAATCTGCTAAAATTGCATCGCGTACACGTCTGAATAAAGATTGTTTCATTCTAATCTTCCTCTCTTCTACTTTATGATTTCAGTTATTTTATATTAGTTTTTCATTAACTTGTTCCACTCATCTTCAAAGTTGCTATATCGTTTAGAACTTTCTGAAGCAGAATCAACTACTACATCTTTTTCTTTTTTCCACTCACGGTATCCGTAGTATAGTACTACTACTGCTACAATACCGATCAATGCTGGGGAATGAGAAAGGGCGATTGACAAGCCGATTAAACCGAAAATACCCCAAGCTAACTTTCCAAAAAATGATTGTGCTCGCACAAATGATTTATAGCTCCAGTACGCAATCCCTGCTCCAATTGCGAATCCTACAATACCAGCAAGACTACCAAGAGCAATTAAAGCCAAAATACCGGCTGCGATAAACGTTAGAAATTGTTTCATCTTGTGCTTGCCTCCCTTCGATTTGATACTCTTATCTTAACTATTTTTTTAGTTTTCCATAACGAGCTTAAGAACCGTTTTCAAATCAGACTTAAGACCTATTCCAGGTTAGACCCACATTACGATGTATATAAAACGAAGTGAAGAGCTAAAATTTTAATGCAATATTGTTTCTTCTTAGAATGCACTCTTTTTATATTTAAGAAACCGTACCCTTCGACACCATATAAATAACAACAATACGGGCAGATGCCATTCGCCTCCTAACATCCTTTCCCCTTCTTTTAAAGTTTTTCCTAATTAGATTGAATATAAATCTTTAAAATTATTTGTTTAGATATCAAAATAGAATTTCCGCTTACATACATTTATTTAATTCGCTAACATAACTGACGAATGTCCGTAAAATTTGAGGTGATTTTATTGAACAGTAATAAAATTAAGGGTGCAGCTCTAAAATATTTCACAATTCATGGTTATGAAGGAACACCCCTTTCTTTAATAGCTGAAAAAGCCGGCATGAAAAAGCAATCCATTTACACACATTTTAAAGGAAAAGATGACCTTTTTCTTCATGTGTTACGTGATACAAAAGAAACTGAACTAGCTTCAAAACTTCAATACTTAAGTAAAATTGATTCACAAAATCCTGAAAAAGATTTATACAGGCTACTACAATTGAAAGTCGATTTTTTTCAAAAAAATGAACAATTAAAGTTTTGGCTACGTATGTCATTTTTTCCGCCAGTACATCTTGCAAAAGCAATCGAAAAGTTATACTTTCTTTAAACAAAAACCCCCTTGTCCATATTGAACAAGGGGGTTAGATTTTCTCTACTAGGAATCATCTCATATGCCCACTAATCTCAGGTTTTGAAGCATCCCAAAAACGATATTTTTATCTCTCGACAGTTACTTATAGGAAGGGATTAATGAAAAATAATAGTTATCTGGTAATTACACCAAGTTTTTGTTTATACCTCCTTTCTCTACCGTGAAGCTTCCTCTTTCTTCCGCTCCAAAAACGTAATTCTTTCAATCACAACTTCTGTTTTATACACTCTCTTCCCCTGTTCATTATCGTAATTACTCGTGTGAATACGGCCTGTAATCCCAACTAGCGATCCMTTTTGACAATAATCTGATACATTCTCAGCCGATTTTCTCCAGACGACGCAGTAAATGTAATCTGCTTGCTGCTCTCCTAGGCTATTTCGAAACCCTCTATTTACCGCAACGCATATACGTGCATAAGCAATCCCTTGCTTTGTGTAGTATAGTTCTGGATCTTTTGTCAATCTTCCGATTAATACAACTCGATTCATCATATTTATACCACCTCACATTTTTTCTTTATTGTAGAAAAAAATAGAAGATAGGTAAAAAATGCAAAATAATATATTTCTAAAAAGAAATCATCACTTTAAATCTAAAAAAATACAAAAAGAAATCCTGCATGTTTCAATCATGCAGGATTTCTTTCAATTAGTCATTTTTCGCAAAGTAAGAAACGAAACGAAGAATTTCTAAGTACAACCATACTAATGTCATCATTAGACCCATCGCACTGTACCACTCCATATATTTTGGAGCTCCACTACGTGCGCCATTTTCGATTAAATCGAAGTCTAGTAATAGATTTAATGCAGCAACGATAATCACAACTGCACTAATGATGATGCCAATTGTTCCACCTTGGTGAATATACGGAACAGTAACACCAAACATGTTTAATAGAAAAACGATCAAGTACATAACCAAAATCCCAAGCGTTGCGGCCATTATGCCTGTACGGAACTTATCCGTTACCTTTACAACACGAGTTGCGTATAAAACTAACATTGCAAATAAAATTGAAATTGTTAGTAATACAGCATTTAAAATAATAGAGTTGTCAAAACGAATCGCATATACCGCTGAAATGCTTCCCAAGACAATCCCTTCAACAGCTGCATAAATAGGTGCTGTAATAGGTGCCATTTTCGGGAAGAAGATAGCCGCAAATGCGATAATTGCAGCCACAATTAATGCTCCAATTAAAACTGGCATTTGCATTTTCCCCGTATACATCTGTATGTATGAATAGACAGACGTTGCAAGAAGCAAGACAAGCATAATAAATGTTTTGCCTACAGCTCCGCCAATTGTCATCGCAGACGTACTTGCTCCTTGTTTACGAAAGTTTTCTTTTTTCAACATTGGATTAGATGTTCTCATTTTTTCCCTCCTAAAATATGTTCTACCAATAGTGTAAAGTTTTTCTCTTTACATTTCAATATATGCAGCTTGTTTTTATTTTAAACCTTCAACGATGTCAGACAGTTCGCTCCAGCGTTCCATTGCTTTTTCCAGTTCTTCTTCTGTTTGCTGCTGCGCTTCAGAAAGCTCCTGTGCTTTTGTAAAATCAGAACCTACATTCGCAAGTTCTTCTCCAATCGTTTCAAGCTTCTCTTCAAGCCCTGCAATCGTATCTTCAATGGTTTCCCATTCACGTTGTTCGTGATAGGAAAGTTTACGTTTACGTTGTTGCTTTGGAGCTTCTTCCACTTTCTTTTCTTTCTGTACTTCTACTTTTTCTAATAGTTCTTGCGCCTTTTGTATATCTAGGTAATCACTATAGCTTCCTAGGAATTCACGAACTTCTCCGCCACCAGTAAAGATAAATAATTCATCTACTACTTTATCTAAGAAGTAGCGATCATGCGATACCGTAAGAACGACACCTGGGAAATCTTCTAAATAGTCTTCTAGTACTGTTAACGTTTGTGTATCTAAATCGTTGGTCGGCTCATCTAATAGAAGTACATTCGGCTCTCCCATTAAAAGACGTAATAAATACAGACGTCTTCTTTCACCACCAGATAGTTTACCAAGTGGTGTTCCATGTGAATGCGGTTGGAATAAGAAACGCTCAAGCATTTGGGATACTCCAATGACTTTACCATCTGTTGTATGAATGACTTCTGCAATTTCTTTAATATATTCAATCATACGTTGATTTAAATTCATCTCTTCATTTTCTTGCGTATAATAAGCAACTTTCACAGTTTGTCCAACTTCAATTTCACCACTGTCAGGTGATAATTTGCCTGCAAGCATATTTAATAAAGATGATTTCCCGCTACCATTAGCCCCAATAATACCAATTCGATCGCCTGGTTTCACAATATGATTAAAATTATGTAATACCGTTTTTTCACCAAATTTCTTCGTTACATCTTTTAACTCAAGCACTTTCTTTCCTAAGCGACTCCCGCTGAGTGAAATATCAACAGATTGCTTCGCTGCTGGACCTTCTTGTTCTTTCAACTCTTCGAACCGCTGAATACGTGCTTTTTGTTTTGTAGAACGAGCTTTCGCACCGCGGCGAATCCAAGCAAGTTCACGGCGATATAGATTTTGGCGCTTTGATTCTTGTGCTAACTCTTGTTCCTCACGAAGTGCCTTCGCTTCTAAAAATGTACTATAGTTTCCTTCATAGCTATACAAATTACCATTATCTAGCTCAAAAATACGATTTGTAACACGGTCTAAAAAATAACGATCATGTGTTACAAGTAAAACTGCTCCAGTATACCGTGCTAAATATTCTTCTAACCATTCGACTGTTTCATGATCAAGATGGTTTGTTGGCTCATCTAAAATTAATAAATCAGGTGTTTCAATAAAGCACTGTGCCATTGCAATACGTTTTTTTTGTCCACCAGATAAGTTCCCCACAGTTGCAGTGAAATCTGTAATTCCGAGTTTCGTTAAAAGCGACTTCGCATTCGCATTTGCTTCCCATGCATTCATCGCATCCATACGTTGCTGCACTGCAAATAATTGTTCTTGCACTTTTTCATTACTCGGGTCTTTTTCTATGTTTAATAACGCTTGTTCGTATTCACGAAGAAGGCGAATTAGCGGCGTATCACCGTGGAATATTTGCTCAAGCACTGTTAAATTTTCATTAAAATCCGGTTGCTGTGATAAATAGCTAATTGTATACCCACGCGTATGCGTCATATCACCTGTATCAGGAATCTCTATCCCCGCAATAATTTTTAATAATGTAGATTTCCCTGTACCGTTTACACCAATAATCCCTGCACGTTGTCCCTCTGCAATACTAAATGATAATCCATCAAATAATGGTTTATCCCCATATGATTTTGATACGTTTTCTACTGTTAGCATTTTCATATTTGTGCATTCCACTCTTTCATAAATTGTTCGATAAACTCTTCCATATAGCGATGACGAACTTCAGCCTCTTTTTTTGCAGCCTCTGTATTCATCAAATCTTTCAACTTCAAAAGCTTTTCATAGAAATGATTTAACGATGGATCATTATTTTTTCGATACTCTTCTTTCGTCATTACTTCACGGGGTGGAATATTTGGGTCATACATTAAACGACCTTTTGCACCGCCGTAAGCAAACGTACGAGCAATACCAATTGCACCAAGTGCATCTAATCGATCCGCATCTTGAACAACCTTTCCTTCCAAAGTTTCTATATTACCACCATGTCCACCTTTATATGACATATTCGTAATAATATGAAGGATATGTTCATTTTCTTCTTCAGTAACATTCAATCCTTCTAGCCAATCAGAAACTTTTTTCATACCAGCTTCTTCACTTTCATTTAACTTCTCATCCGCTACATCATGAAGTAAAGCTGCCATCTCAATTACAAAACGATCCCCACCTTCTTTTTCAGACAAAGAAATCGCCAATTTATGTACACGTTCAATATGATACCAATCATGTCCACTAGCATCTGTTTCTAAAATATTCCTTACAAAAGCAACTGTTTTTTGTATTTTTTCTTGTTTTTTCATTTATCTTCACCCAATTTCTTATTGTAACACGCTCTCATTTTTTCATCACATATTTTCTTGTCCGCCCATAGACTGTTTTGTACGTACGATCATGAAGGAGGAAATAAAAATGTTCTACAATAATAAATACTCTTATCCAGAGCAACCATACTATCCTCAAAATCAAGAACAACGATATCAAGAGCAGCATTTTGAAGAACAAGAACCACAACAACAAGAATTTCAATATCAACAGAATTCATACTTAGCACAACAAACTCAAGAAGCTCAATACCATCAAAATCCATATACAGCTCAGCAACCTCATGAAACTCAACACCATCAAAATCCATACGTAACACAACCAGGTCAGGAAACTCAGTACCAACAGAATCCTTACGTAGCTCCACAAGCTCCATATCAGCAACCACAAATGTATCAACCATACCAGGATACACGCGTTTCACCACCAACACCAACATTAGATCCAACCCAACCACAAATCTTGCCACCAGCTCCTACTACAGCTATTCCTACTGAGCCAACACAACAACAAATCCAACAAGTTGTCGGTACACAATTTTTATCTTTAAAGAAACCTGTGTTAGACTTCGTAAAACCATGGGTAGAGTATGGAATGAATGAGGCGAAACATACATCAGCAAAACATGCTATGACAGAGGTTGCTGCAATTATGTTCTTAGTTGGAAAAGGATTTAATCCGACAATTGCTCATTATATTGTGGAATCTTGGGAGAAGAATGAACAGTTTTAAAGGTGTTTGATAAAACATACAAAAGTGCCACCCTTTATCAAGTACGAGGTGGCACTTTTTATTTCTCTATATGAAACAATATCCTTATACTAACTTTTCTCTTTTCTACATTTGGTATATCTGCTGGGGCCCACGGAAATTCTTCTAGGTTGTAAAATACTCTAATTTTATCAAATTTATCACTCACCTGCATATTAGTTACATATTTGATTACCGAATATTCTAACTCATTATTATAAATGAGTTAGAAAGACCGATACTAAATCCTTTAGTGTCTATTATTAAATGACTTTATTATCACCTTACAATTGTAATTTCATTTATCCTCCCTTTAGATAATCTACGAATTTACTACACATCCCTGGAAATTAATTTAATTTTCTTATTTTAAATGAAAATCATATAATTTCTACTAAGTTCCTATATAATCAATAAAGAAAATCTTACAAACGGAGGGATAAAAATGACATTTTGGAGTAATATCGGTACAATTTTATTTTTAATAGCTCTTATTCTACTGACCTTATGCATTATTTCATTCTTTAAGAAAGATGGTAAAGCAATGACATATGGTAGACCTGCGGTTATTTGTTTTATTATTTCATTTTTAGTCATGATAACAAGCACTGAAAAAACAGATCATCCTATTATTAACTTTTTCGCTAATGTATGTTTAATCCTATTTATTTTCTTTCTTGTCTTAGCAATCTTATCTATCATTAAGAAAACTGGTATGGCGAAGAAACAGTTTTTAATTACAGCTGTTTTATTTATAGCTTTTGGGGTATTTACAAGTATCGCAACTCCTTCTGCTGAGAAAGTAACAGCAAAAGATAAAAAAATTGCAACTGAAAAAGAAGATAAAAAAGATGCAGAAAAGAAAGAAGCAGACGAGAAGACTCGTAAGCAAGAAGGTGAAAAGCGTCAAGCTGAGGAACAAGCTCAAAAGCAACAGGAAGAACAAAAGCGTCAAGCTGAAGAACAAGCTCTAAAACAACAAGAAGAGCAAAAGCGCCAAGCTGAGGAACAAGCTCAAAAGCAACAAGAAGAGCAAAAGCGCCAAGCTGAGGAACAAGCTCAAAAGCAACAGGAAGAACAAAAGCGTCAAGCTGAGGAACAAGCTCAAAAGCAACAGGAAGAGCAAAAGCGTCAAGCTGAGGAACAAGCTCGTAAACAGCAGGAAGAGCAACAACGTCAAGCTGCTGAGCAAGCTTCACAAAAGAAAAGTACTGTAGCGTCCTCAGCTACTAGCAATCATGGTGGATCTAATGGTCAACCTTTCCAAAACAATCCTAGTGATGATAAAGAAACAAACACTTCTTGTAAAGGTCAAATTAAAGGAAATGCTAATTCTAAAAAATATCATGTTCCTGGAGGTCAATATTATGATTCTACAAAAGATAATATCGTTTGGTTCTGTTCAGAAGCTGATGCTCAAGCAGCTGGTTATGTAAAATCAAAAAAGTAAACGTTTTTCTTTATTTCAAATACTTTTTCTAGGAAGGTGAAAAAACAAAACATGCTATTTTCGAACAAACTCCTTCCCACTCTTTATAGAAAATAGTAACTTATAATACCTTTTCAATCTCCTTCTCTAACTCTTCCGGCTTCGTCTGCGGCGCAAAACGATCAATTACTTTCCCATCACGCCCTATTAAAAATTTCGTAAAGTTCCACTTTACTGCCTTCATACCAAGTATGCCCGGTGCCTGCTCCGTCATATATGTATATAGTGGATGCGTGTTATCACCTTTTACATCAACTTTAGTGAACATCGGAAAGGATACACCGTAATTTAATTCACAAAAACTTGTAATCTCCTCTTCTGTACCTGGTTCTTGTCCTCCAAATTGGTTACATGGGAAACCTAAGATTTCGAATCCTTGCTCTTTATACTTTTCATAAATGGCTTGTAACCCTTTATATTGCGGTGTAAATCCACATTTACTTGCAACATTTACAATGAGAAGAACTTTACCTTCATACTCTCGTAACGATTTTTCTTCCCCTGTAATTGTTTTTGCAGAAAAATCATAAACTTTCATATATATCTGCCCCTCTCTATTATTTCATACTTATTCTCATCATATATGTATTTAACTTCCTCGTCTAATGAGAGCGCTTTATTTTTGTTCAAAAATTCGACACAAACTACTAGACAAATAGCTTGGAAAGTTTTACAATTAAATTGTGAACAAAATGTGACAGTTTATCTTCTAAATTGTGACATTTTCAATTCCATTATAATGAATAAAGGATGGTGTTGATAATGAAAACTGCACAACGTGAAATGATTTCAAATCCCGAGTTTTACTTCGTATTATACATGATGTTACTATTTGTTGCTGGTTGGTTTATGGATGTAAATGGACTATTTTTAAGCAAGTACTTTACACTTGCAGGAATGATTTCTCTTCCACTAGTTGGTGGTCTTGTCGGATTCTTTATTATGTCAATTAGTAAAGAACAAACAAAATAATAACATTACATAAAGGCAGAAAACGATTTTTCGTTTTCTGCCTTTTCTTTTATAATAAAAGAATATAAGACTACAAGGAGTGATTAGTATGAAAAAGGTAGAACAATTATCCTCC
>NZ_JBFTMC010000023.1:0-47706 GCF_056396765.1 Bacillus sp. 05T22 | reverse complement strand
CAATACATCTACCTTAATACAACCTACCTTTGTCAAAATTAGCTTCCAATTTTCCTAAAAAAATATATTAAACAAAATAAAAAGTCCTCAAACGAGGACTTTTTATTTATTATCTTCCAAAAACTGAAATAGTTCTTGTAAGTGAAGAGCATCTTCTCCGTAGCTAACAGATACATAACATACTCCATCAATTTCAGCATGCATATAAAGGTCAATACCTTCCCGATCATACTTTAAAGCTAAATAAAATTCCATTTCTTCTAACATCTTCTTTGATGTTCGAATCACGTAATGGCCGCTTTCATCACGTCCATATTCAAATGTTGGCTCAAAATCATACTTTTGTTTAAATGCTGCTTGTTGCTTATCATTGATTGGCATACAAGTCGCACGCTGTACAACATCGATCATCCCGTCAAACTTTTCTAAATTCATCACATTACCCCCTTATATATTTCTTATACAACACCTGTGTGCCACTATCCTCTTCTCCCTCTTCTATTAATTCATCATATAGCTCTTTTGCTAGAGCTAACCCAGGTACAGGTAACTTTAACTTTTCAGCTTCATCTAACGCAATTTTTATATCCTTCATAAAATGTTTCACATAAAATCCTGGTGCAAAGTCCTCTTTTAACATACGTGGAGCTAAATTACTTAATGACCAACTACCGGCTGCTCCAGTTGAAATACTTTGTAGTACTTTCTCTGGATCTAAACCTGCCTTCTTTGCATACGCTACCGCTTCACAAACACCTATCATATTCGATGCAATTGCAATTTGATTACACATCTTTGTATGCTGTCCACTTCCCGCTGGCCCTTGTAACTGAACGTTCTCTCCTAGTTTTTCAAACAAAGGGAGACATACTTCATATACTTCTTGCTCTCCACCAATCATAATAGCAAGTCTGCCTTCTTTTGCTCCAATATCCCCTCCTGATACCGGAGCATCTAGCGTATGTACACTCTTTTTCTTTCCAGCTTCATATATACGTTTTGCTAACGTCGGTGTAGAGGTTGTAAAATCAATTGCAATTGTCCCTTCATTTGCATGTTCCAGAATTCCCTCTGTTCCAAAATAGATTTCTTCTACATCATGCGGATATCCTACCATCGTCATAACAACATCTACATTCTCCACCAATTCTTTTGGTGAATCACACCAATGTGCCCCTTCTTTTAATAAGGAAGTTGCTTTTTCTTTCGTACGGTTATACACATATACTGTATAACCACCTTGTAATAAATGATGTACCATACTTTTCCCCATAACACCTGTACCGATAAAACCAATTGATGAAATTACTTGTTTCATCTACTCATCCCCTTTGTTCTAATAAATTGCTTACCATCTTCCGGAATTCCTTATTAAAATCATCATTTATGCCATTTTTCACATTTGAGAATAAAATAACAAATGTTCCCTTATCTTTATTAAAGTTATTAAATGTATTCCACCCAGCAACTACACCATGGTTATGAAAATAATCGGGATATATATAGAAACTAAATGCATATTTCTTTTCTGATGATGGTGTAAACATCACTTGTATACTTTTCTCTGAAAGAAGTTTTCCGTTTATAATTGCTTCATCTAACTTCTTCATATCCCCAACTGTAGTATACATCTCACCACAGCCATATAGCCAGTTCATTGCTAATTTGGGCGCTGGTACAAGTACATTGTCTTTCTTTTGATACCCTTGCGTGAAATGTTGCTCTCCTGGCACCATATTTCCCATACCTGATTCATGCATGTCCGCTCGTGCAAATATATTTTCCTTTACATATTCTCCCAAAGACTTTTTAGATATATTTTCTATAATATAAGCAAGCACCATATAATTATAGTCACTGTATTTCCAACCAGTTCCTGGCGGAAAAGCTACTTGTTGCTTTCCAATCCAAGTAACCAAATTCAAACGTGATGCAGCATTCACTTTTCCCTTTCCCTTCTCTGGTAAACCAGAAGTATGTGTTAGAAGATGGTATAATGTGATATTTTTATCTGCTGGAAATAAAGGTATATATTTATTCACATTGTCCTGAATATTTAACTTTCCATGCTCTTGCAACTGTAAAATCGATGTTGCCACAACAGTCTTAGTAATGGAACCGATGCGATATTTTGTTTGTGGTGTATTTTCAATTTTACTTTGAACATCTGCATATCCATACCCTTTATTCAGCACAACACGATCTTTATCTGTGACAAGAACCGTTCCATTAAAATCTTTATCTTTTAAATATTGATCTAACTTTTGTGCCACACTAGCATAATCAATTGGCGGTTCCTTTTTTTCTTCTAAATTATCCTGTAACTCAGACTCGACAGAAGAAGTTGCCTTCGAAGTTAATGCTTCTTGCTTCTTGGGTATATAAAAAAAGTAATACACACTTCCACATGCTATAAAGCAAATCAAGACCATAATAATCAATTTTTTTATCATTCAAAAACCTCCGCAGTTACTTCCTTATAAATGGCCCCCTCTTTCTATTATCGGGTAACAGAAAAAAATCGCAACACTTTGTTGCGAAAAAATCACATTTTTTCTTTTCTATATAAACGTACTTGGTTTTTTCCATTTTTTTTCGCTTCATATAAAGCAATATCTGCTCGCTGCATCAATTCTTCTTTTGTCATTCCTTGCTCATATAAGGCAACTCCAAAACTTGCGGTTAATTTTGAAATGCTAGAGAATTGCTTTGTTTCAATAAAAAAACGTAGCGATTCAGCAACTTGGAAAGCCTCTTTTTCCGTTGTATTTATTACTAATATAATAAATTTCTCTCCACCCCACCGCGCGAAAATATGTTGGGGTGCTATTTTAGATTTCATAAGTTCGGCTAACTGAATTAATGCTAAATCACCAAAATCATGTCCATATATGTCGTTCACTTTTTTAAAATCGTCTATATCAAAAAGAATAAGCGCCATTGTTTGATTTACTCGTTTCTCACTTTTCCATTTTTCTTCCAATAATTGTTGAAACTTCAAACGGTTGTATATTTCTGTTAAAGAATCAATTGCAGCAAGTTGTTCTTGCTCTTGATATAATTCATCTAATTCAGTAATATCTGTACACTTAACAATAAACCTAGACAAATCTTCTGGTACAGGTGCAGCACGTAATAAAAAAACAAACGCTTCGCCTTCATGACTATACATTTTTATTTTTCTTGCTTGCGCTAAAGAATCATCAAGCCAAGTTATATCGTGATTTGTTGCGTAATATCCATGTTCTTGAATGAAATGTTCCGCAAATACCATATGATTCTCATGATATGAAAATAAATTTTCATATCCAAAAAAACTCAAAAAGTTCGTATTACAGTCGACGATCTCATCATCTTCTACAATGAATAATAAATCATTTTGAAAATCAAACATCATTTGAAGAAGCTCTTGCTGAATAGTCACTTGTTGCAATAGTGATAATTGATAGAGACTTTTGTTTACCTCTTCCAGCACAACCTGTGGTGTAACAGGAGCTATAACAATATTTCGTACTCCTATTGTAAGCAACTCTACAAATTTTGAAGTCACCGGCTGATCCCAGATAACAATAAAAGAACTCATCGAATTATATATGTGTTTTATACACTCTACTTGTGCACCATTCGACACATAAATGATCACAATTTGTGGTCGCACTTTTTCAAATAACATTTCCCCTTCTTCAAAACTATTTGCTATAAACATACATTTTGGATGTATATTATCAATCGTATACTGGTGATTACATCCTTCTTCTATATAAAGTACATTTACATGGAGATCCTGTAATACATTTTGAAAAACCGTATTCTCTAATAAAAAATGTAGTATGTTCACCACTGGTCTTCACTCACTTCATATATCCTGTTCTACTGAATTCTTCACTTTCCTTTTCTATAAGAGGGCCGTTATCAAAAGAACTCGATTGGTGAGGGCTGAGCATCAGCAGGAACAAAGAACTCTCCCACTGACAGGAGCTTCACTTTACATATTTCTTCTTGATCTGTGAATCATCTTTTTATTGTATGACTACATGCATGACAGCGATTGTACGAATGTCCCCTTTTTCTTCTATTCTCAACAACTTGACAATTAAAATAAAGATATTATATTCTTTTACAGTGATAACTTACAAAATGTAAGTACAAAATTGTTACATATGGTATTTTTTATAAATCCGCATAAAACTTAGGAGGCATATTATGACACAGCAAGATTTCTTTACTGTTCTATATGAACGAACATCTAATCGTGCATTCAATTCTGAAAAAGAAATTTCAAAAGAGGAATTACAAGAAATTTTGAAAGCAGCTGGTCAAGCACCATCAGCTTGGAACTTACAACATTGGAAGTTTCTTGTTTTCCAAGGTAAAGATGTACAAAGCCGTTTACATCCAATCGCTTATAATCAACAACAAATTCTTGATGCTTCTGCAGTAGTCGCTATTTTAGGTGATCTAGAAGCAAATAAAAACATCGATTCTGTATATGGACCTATCGTAGAGCAAGGGTTTATGAGAGAAGAAGCTAAAGAGCGTTTAGCACAAAATATTGAATCTGCATATAAACGTGAACAATATCCACGAGATGCAGCCTTCTCTAATGCATCCTTAGCCACAATGCAACTTATGCTTGCAGCTAAGGCAACTGGCTGGGACACTTGTGCAATCGGTGGATTTAACCCACAAGCACTAATGGAAGAATTTAATGTTTCTTCTCGTTATGTACCTATCATGCTAATTACAATTGGTGAATCTACATTAAAAGGACATCCAGCACCACGTATGAATGTCRAACAAATAACGGAATGGGCAAAGTAAACAGCCCCACAATAACATAAAAAAACGAAGGGTATCTCCCTTCGTTTTTTTATGTTATTTCTTTGTAATATTCCAACATATATGAACAGTAGTATTTCTCTATCCCCTTTAAAATCACAGTATTTTGTCGAATTTTGTTATACAATGAAATATAAAGGGTGTATTTTTATTACAATTATGATACAATAGTAACAAATAGATAACAAGAGAGGGATTTTCATTGAATTCATATGGAAGCTTTATTGCATTTTTAAGCTATGCCGTAACTGTACTGCTTCTATACTTTATTGGAGATGCCACAAATATTACAGTGCTACAATTCCCAAAAGAAAAAGCACTCCAGCTAGAAGAAGGATTACATATCTCACAGTCTATCGTACCATTACTGTTGGCTCTTCCCGTATATGCAATCGTTTTATATAAAAGTAAAAAAGTGTAAAGGATACCTCGTTATAAATAAAGGTATCCTTTTCTATATATCCAGTTATGCGTGGATAGTAAGACTCACCTAAAGATTTTTATTGATTCAAATATGATCATAACCAGTGGGGGGTCTTACTGTCCTCAAATAGCGGGATAAATAAGGAAAAACTACCCGTGAATTTCAGATCCTTGAATAAAGAAAAAAACAATAATAAAAGTTTCGACCTCCCTCCCCCTGTCATTTATCCTTATCCAAATACCATTAAGTAACAAATACCCATCTAGTCATTTAAAATAAGAAAATATCCCAGTAAAAATTCCACGTTCTGTCCAGTCACTACATATACAACTTACATACATTATAAGTGTGAAGGGGGTGATGAGAATTATGTTTGGATCTTTTGGATGTCGTGACGACTTTAGAGATTGTCATCGTGACTGTCATCGTAATCGTGACTGTGATCGTGACAGAGAAAGAGAAAGAGAAAGAGAAAGAGAAAAAGAAAGAGAAAGAGAAAAACACGCAGTATGTAATGTCCTTAGACACGTTGCAATCGGAACAGAAATTTCTCTTTTAACTATTAGAGGCGACGTTACTTTCAGAAATGTTATTTTTGAAGGATTTTGTAACGGCGTTGCTCTTTTCTCCGCTTTAGCTACGGGAGATGATAAAGATAATAACAATAAAAATAACCAAAACGCAACCAGATTTACAGGTATTTTACGTGTTTGCCCAAATGATATCATATCAATCGCTATCTAATTCTAGTTCGTATCCTCAAAATCACAAAATCAAATCTAAATTTAGTATAGAAAAAAACCTGAGACCGATTTCAAATCGGCTCAGGTTTTCTTTTGTTATTAGATGCTTTTAACTAATTCAACAACTTCTTCAGCAGTTGACATCGTTAATGCTTTTTGCGCTAACTCTTCCATCTCTGCTTTTGACAACTTGCTTAGTTGTGTTCTTGCAGGAAGGATAGATGTTGCACTCATGCTGAATTCATCTAATCCTAATCCAAGTAGTAATGGGATTGCAAGTGAATCTCCTGCCATCTCACCACACATACCAGCCCATTTTCCTTCTTTATGAGCAGCATCGATAACCATTTTTACAAGACGTAAAATAGATGGGTTATACGGTTGGTATAAGTAGGATACACGTTCATTCATACGGTCTGCAGCCATTGTGTACTGGATTAAGTCGTTTGTTCCGATAGAGAAGAAATCAACTTCCTTTGCAAACTGATCTGCTAATACTGCAGAAGCAGGGATTTCTACCATCATACCTACTTCAATAGCGTCAGAAACAGTTACACCAGCTTGAACAAGTCTTTCTTTCTCTTCTAATAAAATTGCTTTTGCTTGACGGAATTCATCAAGAGTTGCAATCATTGGGAACATAATTTTCAAATTACCATATACGCTTGCACGAAGTAATGCACGAAGTTGTGTACGGAACACATCTTGTTCTTCAAGGCATAAGCGAATTGCACGGTAACCTAAGAATGGATTCATTTCTTTTGGTAAATGTAAGTATGGAAGCTCTTTATCTCCACCGATGTCAAGTGTACGAACAACAACTGGTTGATCTGCTTTTACACCTTCAAGAACTGCTTTATATGCTTCGAACTGCTCTTCTTCTGTTGGAAGATTGTCACGACCCATGTATAAGAATTCTGTACGGTATAAACCAACACCTTCTCCACCATTGTCGATGATACCTTGTACATCATTTGGTGTTCCGATGTTTGCAACAAGCTCAACATGTTGTCCATCACTTGTTACAGTTGCTTGATCTTTTAATTTCGCCCATTCAACTTTTTGTTCTTCGAATTTTGCTTTCTTTTCTTCGAAAGTACGAAGCGTTTCTTCAGATGGGTTTACAATTACTTCTCCATCTAGACCGTCGATAATTACGATATCGCCGTTTTGGATTTTCTCCATAACAACTTTCGTACCAACAACAGCTGGAATTTCCATAGAACGAGCCATAATCGCAGAGTGAGATGTACGTCCACCAATATCAGTCGTGAAACCTTTTGCATAGTTACGGTTTAATTGTGCTGTATCAGATGGTGTTAAATCTTCAGCAATAATAATTACTTCTTCAGAAATCGTACTTGGATTTGAGAAGTTAATTCCTAGTAAATGTGCAAGAACGCGTTTTGTTACGTCGCGAATATCCGCTGCACGCTCTTTCATATATTCATTATCCATGTTTTCAAACATAGTAATGAACATTGTTGCAACTTCGTCCATTGCAAATTCAGCATTTACTTTTTCATTATTTACTTTATCTTTTACTGGATTTACTAGTTCTGGATCATTCAATACTAGTAAATGTGCTTCAAAGATAGCAGCTTTATCAGCACCAAGCTCAGCAAAAGCATGGTCTTTAATTGCTTCTAGTTCAGATTTAGCTTTCTCAAGCGCAGCGTCTAAGCGTGCAATTTCTGCAGCTTCGTTCGTAATCGTTTTCTTTTCAATGTTAAATTCAGGATTTTCAAGTCTGAAAGCCTTCGCAATAGCAATCCCACTTGATGCAGCGATCCCTTGAATGTTAAGAGTCATTATTCTCCTAACCCTTCGTTTTTCATAGTTTCTTCGATAGCTGCTAGTGCTTGAGCTGCATCATCACCATTTGCAGTGATTTTAATTTCTGCGCCTTGTTGAATACCTAAAGACATAACACCCATGATTGATTTTAAGTTAACGTTTTTACCGTTATACTCTAAGTTAATATCAGCACCGAATTTGCTTGCAGTGTTTACAAGTAGAGTTGCTGGACGAGCATGAATTCCTGAGTCGCTAGTTACTTTAAAGATTTTTTCCATAATAATCTATCTCCTTTAAATGCAGTATTTTTTCAGTTGTATAGACGTGAGTACCACATCATCTATTGTATATAACAGGCGATGTTCGGTCAACCACATCGCCCACTATAATTATAAACATTTTGCGTCAATTTCTTACTGAATGTCAATAATATCGGCTTCGCCTTTCTTGACATTGCCTTCTTTTTTCAATTCAACTTGTTGTCCTTGCCCTAAATTCGTAAAAATAATTGGTGTAATAATAGATGGTGCATTTTCTTTTACAAATGCGATATCTACTTTCAATAATGGTTGTCCTTGTTTCACTTTATCACCTTGCGTGACAAGTGCTTCAAAACCTTCACCATTTAATTTTACAGTATCAATACCGAAGTGAATTAAAATTTCTTTTCCACCTTCAGATTGAATACCAATTGCATGTTTTGTTGGAAAGACATTGACAATCTCACCGTCAACTGGAGAAACGACTGTTCCTTCTGCTGGCTCAATTGCGAATCCATCCCCCATCATTTTCCCTGAAAATACTTGATCAGGAACTTCTGTAATCGGTAGAATTTTACCTTCAATCGGAGATACAATTGTTTCATTTGTATCCGCTTTTTGTACAGTTTCTTCTACTTTTACAGGTTTTTCTTTTTCAACATGAGGTGTACGACCTGACATAATATCATGAATTTGTGATTTTAATGTGTCAGATTTCGGTCCGAAAATAGCTTGAATGTTATTTCCTACTTCAAGCACTCCCGCTGCCCCAAGTTCTTTCAAACGATCTTTGTTTACATTTTTTTGTTCGTTAACTTGAACACGTAAACGTGTAATACAAGCATCTAAAGAAGCAATATTCTCTTTACCACCAAGCGCCACTAATACTTCACGTGGAAGTTCACCTGCTTCTGTTTTCCCTGCGCCATCAGTATCTGTTGTTACTTCACGACCAGGTGTTTTTAGATCCCATTTGCGGATTGCAAATCGGAATCCGAAGTAGTAAATTACTGCAAGTGCAAGACCAACAACAATTACCCACCACCATGCTGTACGGCCTGGTAAGACACCAAATAGCATAAAGTCAATTAAACCACCAGAGAATGTCATACCAATTTTAACACCTAAAATATGCATTGTCATAAACGATAAACCAGCAAATACAGCATGTATTCCGAACAATACTGGTGCTACGAATAAGAATGAAAATTCAAGTGGTTCTGTAATACCTGTTAGGAAAGATGTTAACGCAGCAGATCCTAAAATACCAGCTGCTAATTTTTTATTTTCTGGACGTGCTTCATGATACATTGCTAAGGCTGCTGCTGGAAGACCGAACATCATGAACGGATATTTACCTGTTGTAAACGTACCAGCTGTTAACTCAACACCATCTTTTAATTGTGCCATAAAGATCTTTTGGTCACCGTGGATAATGTCACCCGCTGCACTTGTATATTGACCAAACTCAAACCAGAATGGTGCATAGAAAATATGATGTAATCCAAATGGAATTAAAGAACGCTCAATTAAACCAAACACAAATGCCGCTAACGTTTTATTCGCATCGATCATTTGATGTGAGAATGCATTCAAACCACCTTGAATTGTCGGCCAAATAAAGCACATTACAATCCCTAAAAGTAAAGAGAATGTTGCTGTTGCGATCGGTACGAAACGCTTACCTGCAAAGAATCCTAAGTATGATGGTAATTCAATATTGAAATATTTATTATAGCAATATGCTGCTAATATCCCTACAAGAATACCCCCAAACACTCCCGTTTGAAGTGTCGGAATACCTAATACATTTGCATATGCTTGATCTGTAAAACCAGTTTTAACTGGAACTTTGTCACTTACAATTGTAACAAATTTTTCTACTCCTAAGAATACGCTCATCGTTTTGTTCATAATTAAGTATCCAACGAAGGCTGCTAACCCAGCTACTCCGTCTCCACCTGCTAATCCGATGGCAACCCCTACTGCGAATAATAATGCAAGGTTTGCGAAAATAATATCACCAGATTGTTCCATAATTTTTGCAACTAGAACAAACCAATCTGCCTTTAAGGCAGGAACTAGATTTGTTAACTGTGGATTTTGAAATGCATTACCAAATCCAAGTAAAATACCTGCAGCCGGTAAAATTGCTACTGGAAGCATAAGCGCTTTTCCGACTTTTTGAAGAACACCAAAGATMTTCTTAAACATGGAAACCCTTCCTCTCTTATATATATTGTGCTTTTCGACAAACGCCAAAAAGGCATGAGGAAAAAAAGATAGAACGATAGCTATACAAAGGGTAGTATGTCCCTTTCTCTAGCTTACATTCCTGACTTTTCTCCACTCATGCCTGATCGAATCAGTAACACGTGTCAAAAATAGGTTTACGTATAAGTTCACTACTTTAAAGCAAACGTTTTCGTTGTTTGCCTTAACTTGTTTGTCGAATTTTGTATAACTTTGCATGACTTATTATACAAAACAATTGTAAGCGATTCAATCATTTTTTTTAACGTTTTCATTTTAGACAAAAATATATGTCTTTTATACGTGTTCTACTTTTACTAATCTTTGCAAATGCATCGTTAAATAAATACTCTCCGCTTCATATACAGGGAGCTGTAATTCTTTCTGCATCACCTTCACAAGCTTCCAAGCTAGATTATAACAAACTGGATACTCTGCTTTTAATAACTCAGCAAACCCTTGTGCTTCTTCTACCTTCTCTCCCTTTTTCACTCGTTCAATTGCATATTGCAAATGAYGAATAAGACGTAAATAATGAATACTTTCTGGATCTAATGTAAGATGTAGATTTGTTTCAATTAATGAAACAAGCTTTGCAATAAGACGGGAGTTTTGATTAACAGCAGATACATCAGAATTTGTGAGTGAACTATAAATATGAAGTGCAATAAAGCCAACTTCCCCTTCTGGCAATGTAATTTGCAAACGGGAATTTATAAGTTGTACAACTCCTTCAGCAATTTTGTACTCTTCTGGATACAGCATTTTTGTTTCAACTAAAAAAGGATTATCTATTGTAAAGCCCTGTTTCAGTCTTTTAATTGCAAAAGAAATATGATCTGTTAAGGCAATATGAATATGCTCGTTTAATGGTGACTGCGCCTTTTCTTGAATATACATCATAATATCGTTCATCAGTTCAATTAACTTTTCGCTCACATGTGGCACTAAAAGCTTATATTGTTCACGGTCACGTTCATTTTTTAAAACAAACATTTTTTCAATTTGCTCCGCCTTTAATACATCTTTCGTTTTCTTTCCAAATCCAATTCCCTTGCCAATCACTACTACTTCCTCGTGTTCCTGATGACTCGCAATGATGACATTATTATTTAAAACTTTTTTAATTTCTAGATAACTATTCATATAACACCACCCTCGTACTTAAATAGCCTACTTTTATGTTACAGAACATCCTTCTTTTTCGTCAATGCAAAACATCTACCATTTTAGAAAAATTCATTTTTTAGACATGATTGCACGAGATGCGTATAATGTAAGAGCAAATGTACATAGAAAGGAGAATGCAACATGATTAAAATGTTTGTAAGCGATATTGACGGCACAATGATGCAACATGGCGGCATAATTGATGAACAAGATGTTACAGCTCTTCGCAATCTTGCACAGCAAAATGTGATTCTTTGTTTCGCCTCCGGTAGGCTTGATAATGAAATCGCTGGTTTAATGAAAGAGGTTGGTACCAACTTCCATCGCATTAGCGTAAATGGTGTATTCGTATATACCCATGAGAATAAACAATTATTGTCTGCAACATTTGATTCGAGCATTTTGCCAGATTTGTTAGCGATGACGAAAGAAGAACCGTATTTTCGTTATGTAAGTGATGAATATAATTATTACATTGAGGAAAAAACACCATTTATTCATGAACTTGAGAAACAAGTTACAATGACTTCTGTTGAAGAACCAAACTTATTACAAAAAATTGATGATACAATTTTCCCTAATAAAATTTCTGTTGGCGGCACAAAAGAAAATTTACAAGTACTTCAGAAAACAATCAATGAGAAATTTAGCGGCAAAGTCAGTACCTTTATCTCCGCTGAACAATGCTTAGATGTCATGCCACCAAATATTAGCAAAGGATCAGCAATCTCTATTTTATTACAAGAATTCCACATAGAACCTGAAGAAATTGCTTGTATCGGTGATTCTTACAATGATATTCCTATGTTCAATTTAACACCTCATAGCTTTGCCATGTCACAAGCTGACGATGCAGTGAAAGAACATGCACATTATGTCGTAGACTCTGTAAAAAACGCTGTAGAACACGTGGTAACTTACAACTCAAAACAAAACAAAAATACGACTCATTCCCTGTAAGGATGAGTCGTATTTTTTTCTCTACATACCCAATGAATTGAAAGTTTAATGTATTTCACAAAATAAAATACACTACTTGTTTCGTGAAATACTCGTAATGAACTTATAACGATCACCACGATAAATACATTTCACATATTCTAACGGTAATTCACCTTCTGCATATGACCATTGTCTCATGACAAGCACAGGTGCTTTTTTAGGTATATGCAGATGTTCCGCTTCATCATCCGTTGCAATTGAAGCTTCAATTGCTTGGGTAGCACGAACAAGTTTAAAGCCTAACTTTTTCTCTAAATGTTCGTATAAAGATTGTTGCAAAATTTCTTCGTTAATATCTTTTACAAGAGTTGGCGACAAATATGTCGTCTCAAAAGCAATCGGTTCGTCATCGGCTAAGCGAATACGCCTCACTTCATACACCGATTCCCCCTCTTGAATTCTAAGCCGGTCTGCTATTTTAGCAGTAGCTGAAACTAGGCGGAAGCTTAATAACTGACTGCTTGGTTTCATACCACGGGAAAGCATATCCTCTGTAAATCCCGTCATCCCTTGCAGTTTTTGCTCCACTTTTGGAAGCTGAACAAACGTTCCAATTCCACGCTTTCGATATAAATACCCTTGTTCCACTAAATTATTAATTGCCTGTCTGATCGTCATGCGACTTACTTCGAACTTATCACAAAGTTCATTCTCAGATGGAATTTTATCTCCCGGCGTCCATTCACCGTCCTCAATTAGCTGTTTCACCCACTCTTGAATCTGATAATAGATCGGAAATGGTGAATACTTGTCGATGTTCATCAGCAATCGCCTCACTGCATAAAGATAGAGCTTCTGGATCTGCGATTACGGTTACATTCGGATGACGTTGCAGCACTGTAGCAGGACACGCTTTGCTATACTCACCTTGCAATAATTCTCTGATTGCTTCTGCTTTTTTCGGTCCCATAGCAACAAGTAAAATTTGTTTCGCTTTTATGATGCTTCCAATCCCCATTGTAATTGCATGAGTTGGTACATCTTCTTCTTTTTCGAAGAAACGAAGGTTTGCTTGGCGTGTAGACTCTGTTAATTCAACAATGTTAGTTGGAGAATCAACAGATGTTCCTGGTTCGTTAAATCCGATGTGACCGTTTTCACCGATTCCAAGAATCTGTAGATCAACTGGGTTAGCTGCTAGAATGCCTTCATAACGCTTGCACTCTTCTTCTAAATCACTTGCCATCCCGTTTGGTACATAAGTTTCTTTAAAGGGAAGATGATTAAACAACTGTTCTTGCATAAAATAATGATAGCTGTTTTTATCTTCGTGTGATAAATTTACGTACTCATCTAAGTTTACAGTGGTTACACGGCTTGTATCAAGTTTATTTTTTCGCATTTCTGCATAAATACCAAGTGGAGAGCTTCCTGTAGCCATTCCTAGCGTTGGATTTTCCTTTGATTTTACAACTTCTTCAATTAATTTATAACCTGCTTCTGCTAATTCTTCTGGCGTTTTTACAACAAGAATATTCATCTATTTACTTCCCTTCCTTCATATGAATTCCTAATCGAACCGTATCATATACATGTAAATCTTCCGTCATGACAACAAAGTCCGCATCTTTTCCTACTGTTAATGCCCCTTTATTCGTTAATCCAAACTCTTCTGCTTGGTTAACTGATGTCATAAGTACAGCGTCCTCAATCGAGCATCCTGTAAATTCAATTACATTTCGGAATGCTTGGTCCATTTTCAATATACTACCCGCTAACGTTCCGTCTTCTAAACGAGCGCTGCCATCTTTCACATGTACAGGCTGTCCACCAAGCTCATACAATCCATCTTCTAAACCTTTTGCACGCATCGCATCAGTAATGACACTTACTTTTTTAGGCCCTTTTAATTTATATGCTAATTTCACCATATCTGGGTGAATGTGAATACCATCTGCAATCACTTCAACCATTACATTTGGGTTCAATAACACGTGACCGACAACACCTGGTTCACGGTGATGTAAACCGCGCATTTGATTGTATAAGTGTGTAGCATGTGTAATGTTTCTATTTTTCAATTGTGCATCAACTGCATCTGTATGGCCCATTGTACCAACAACACTCGTTTCAGCAAGATACTTTTCAAATTCTACTGCGCCTTCTTCTTCTGGTGCATACGTTACTAATTTAATTAGATTGCCACTTGCTTCTTGCCATTGTTTAAATTGTTCAATATTCGCCGGAACGATATGTTCAAGAGGTTGCGCTCCTGCACGTTTTTTTGAAACATATGGTCCTTCTAAATGAATATATTCAAAATGCGCTCCTTTTTCTTTCGCTTCTTTTGCAGCACTTAAAGCCGCTTCAATTGCTTCTGGAGCTTGCGTCATTGTTGTTGGGAAATAAGTTGTAACCCCTTCTTTTAACATTTCTTTACCAAGAGTTACTAACCCATCGCTATTCGCATCCATCGCATCAATATCGTATCCGCCATGAATATGAACATCGATCATACCTGGAATCACAATTTTTCCTTCTGCGTCAAAAACCGTTTCATTTTCTTGTGATACATATTGAGCCATCAAACCAATTTCTTCAATTTTTTCTGCGTAACGAATAAATCCACTTCCCATTACTTCGTGACCTGTATAAATTTTGGCATTGATGACAACTTGCGTTTTCATTTTCATCGATCCTTTCCCATGGAATACCTACTTGTTATTATTACCTATTTGCCTAACCTCATCTTAATATATACACGAGTAGTTGTCTATACATTCAAATGAAATTTCCTCTTCTCTTAGTAAAAAAGGAAATTTATCTTCTTTAATTATAATATATATTATTCTTTTTTTCCAAAAGGAGACAATGCATCTTTTATGAAAACGAATACTAATTCCTTGTTTCCATTTTCCTACTTAGCATTCCATTATACAGTTTTAACTACTTCTTTACTTTAACAATGGAAGCGGCGTATTTGACCATATTGCAATATGGCCTCCATCCGTTTCAATTTCTACCGTTCGTTTATCCGTTGTATATGTCATGACACCATATCTCTTTAACCTGTTTACTACACTTTGATGTGGATGCCCATATGGATTTTTTTTATCATAAGAAAGAATAGCAAATTGAGGGTTTGCCTCCTCTAAAAATTGTTCACTAGTTGACGTATATGAACCGTGGTGACCTACCTTTAAAACATCAGCATGTACATCATATTGCTTTATTATTTTCTTTTCAGTTTGTATATCCGCATCTCCCATTAGCAAAAAATCAGCTTTACCATATCGAACTTTTAAAACAATTGATGATTCATTATTTTCATCCTTTGACTTCCCATTATTTAATATTTGAATTGAAACTTGGGGATCCAACGGTATATGCTGTCCTTGTTTTACACGAACAAACGGAATTCCCCTCTTTTTAATATCGTTCCTATACGTATGATATGTAAAAGAACTATAGGTTTTGCCGCTATCTAATACAAGTGAAACTGGCATTTGTTCTATAATCGGTATAAGCCCTCCTATATGATCCATATCTGGATGRGTCCCTACCACAACATCTAAATGGTTAATCCCTTTTTCAATTAATTTCTGAATAATTACCTCTCCAGCCTCATAAGGCCCTCCATCGATTAACATTGTTTGACCATTAGGTAAAATAATAAGTGTGGCATCACCTTGTCCCACCTTAAAAAAACTAACTTTCATTCTTCCTAAATGTGGACGTTGCATGGAAAAAGAGGACACAGTATGAACAGACGTCATATATCTTTTGACAGATGTGCTGTTTAATGAAAAACATATTAAAACAGAAACTAACAATAGAATAATCCGTACAACTTTCATAATTCGTCTCCTTTTTTCATTTAGTATGGCACGAGTCGTATTTCATATACAAAAAAAGCTTAGCAATACGCTAAGCTACGATTTTGACAATTCCTGCAAGGAGCCAAAGAATAAGTCAGCTTCATTCATTTGTTCATTTTCTTCAGAAAGGGTTGGTAAATCGTCTAATGTTTGAAGTCCAAACGTATCTAAGAACTCTTTCGTAGTACCATATAAAATAGGACGCCCTGGTCCTTCTGCCCGGCCCGTTTCTTTTATAAGTAAGTGCGATACCAATGTTTGCAGTGCTCGATCTGTTTTCACACCACGAATTTCTTCCATTTCCGTTCTTGTAATTGGCTGGCGATAAGCAACAATCGCCAATGTTTCAAGAGCAGCCTGGGAAAGAGACGCTGCTGTTGGTGTATCCATTAATTTTTGATAATAAGGCGCATGTTCTTTTTTTGTGGCAAAGCGATACACTTTTGCAAATTGTACAATTTGCAACCCTCGCTGTACACCTTCACATTCCCTTTGCATTTCCTCGATAATCTGAATTACATCTTTCACTTCAATTTCAAGTACTTTTGCAATTTGTTCCGGATAGACTCCTTCATCACCCGCAACAAATAAAAGCCCCTCAACAATTGCCATCTGTTCTTTTCTATCCAACATACAATCTCCTTTCTCATATCTTTCCATACAAAAATATCCACAATAAAAACCGAATCACAGTATATTGCGACCGGTCCAACATTCCTTTTATCGTTCCAAACAAAATTATGTGAAACCATGATCAGCGGGGATTATTTCCACTGATCATTCGTTTTGACTAATCAAATACTTACTGCTAGTTTTCCTCACAATTTTGAAATGGGAGTTTTACTAAACTTTAGAGCGGGTCAAAAAGATTTCATCAAAATTGTGTTCTTGCTCAATAATAATTTGTTGGTTTTTCATAAGTTCGAGTATGGCTAAAAATGTTACAACCATTACTTCGCGCTCTTCATCAACGAATAAATCAGAAAAACTTTGGCGTCCTTCCGCTGTTTCTAATTGCTGTAAAATATCACTCATACGTTGTTCAATCGGTATTTCTTGACGAGCAATTCGCGTTGTTACTGGACGTTTTGGTTTTTTACGACGCATAAGTTTTTGAAATGCTGCTAACATATCATACAGTGTTATATCGAGAGGTAAACTTGTCTCCTCTTCTTGCTGAAATGATGTAAAATCGATTGGCGGACGTGTATAAAGTTGTGCTCTTTCTTGTTCTCTCTCTTTTAATTCAGCAGCAACTTGCTTATATTTTTTATATTCAATTAACCGCTCCATCAACTCTTGACGGGGATCATCTATAAAGTCTTCACCATTATCAGGTACATCTTCCTCTTGTTTCGGTAACAGCATTTTACTTTTAATTTGCAATAGCGTTGCGGCCATCACCAAATACTCACTTGCAACATCCAGTTGCAAGTCTTTCATCGTATGAATATAAGATAAATACTGCTCTGTAATTTCCGCTACAGGAATATTATATATATCAATTTCATAGCGATGAATTAAATGTAACAATAGATCTAAAGGCCCTTCAAAAGCCTCTACTTTAAAATTATATTGCACAAAGCATCCCACCACATTTTTTCTATAACAACATAAGTATAGAGCATACTTATGTTCTATCCAACCTTTTTCAGAAATTTAGTTAAAAATAGACACCTGCCCATGCAACAATGCCCACCTCTTCATATGATAAAAGTGTAGTAAGTTCAATGTAGGAGGTAAAAAAACTATGGGCCATGTTGATTGTGGTTTTAACGGCGGTTTCGCTTTACTTGTTGTGCTCTTTATCTTATTAATCATTGTAGGCGCGGCTTGCTTCTGCTAATGCAGAATATAATAAACGGCTAGAGATTCTCTAGTCGTTTATTATTTATCCCGCTATTCGTGTGCAGTAAGATCTCACCTTAAAATTCAGCAAAAGTAAAGAAGTGAGGTGGGGGGCGGGCTGATAATCAGTGTAGATAAAGAAAACTCCATTGATCACATCGTAGTTTCACTTTATGATAAACTGTACGTAAGACCGTTTAGACAGGAGCGAAAAGGATGTATCCTACAGCATACATACAATTTTTAATTCATTTTCATGGAGATTATGATTACTTTGAATGTCACGAAGTACTAGAAGAATATTGGAAATTGAAACCACGAGGAGAGCGAGAAAACTACTGGGTTGGTTTTATTCAAATAGCAGTTGCTTTATACCATCACAGACGCTCAAATTGGAATGGTTCAATGCGAATGATGAAAAGCGCCATTGCTATTTTAAAAAAGGAAGGTATACAAGTACACAGATTAGGTCTTGATCACCCAAAACTTTTAACTATATTACAAAAACAATTACAGTCCATTCAATCAAAAGAACCTTTTGCACCTATATTTTTTCCTTTTTCAGATTCCTCTTTAGAAAACACATGCTTGCAATTATGTACAGAAAAAATGATTCCTTGGAAAGATGCTCATTCACTACCTACTGAATACATTATCCATAAACACAAATTGCGTGACAGAAATGATGTAATTGCCGAACGAAACGAGCAACTAAAAAAAAGAAAGCAGAGATGACACAAATTCCATCTCTGCTTTCATGAATGTATATTTTGTTCAATTCCCTTACACTTTTCACAAAAACTAGCAGTTTGTTCGTTTCCACAAATTGTAATACCTTGAAACTTATTTTTTAATTCTTGTATCATCTTTGTACCAATCCCCATGTGACGATGAGATGGATTCACACTAAGATGTTGAATCTGTAATACATTTTCTTCGTTGATAACTCCAACTATCCCAACAAAATCATCATTTTGTTTCCACAAATATAGTTGCCAACTATCATTTTTATCATATTCTTTCATTGTCAATTGTAAAATTTTCACATCTTTTTCAGTCGGCATAAACGAAAGAAGCCCCATTGCAATCTTTTCATAACTTTTTTTAAAACGAATTAACATAAACCTTATCCCTTCTTACAAAAGTTACAAACCATGTATCCCCTCTACCACTATTGCTATATCATCTCCATTTTACAATATTTTCACTATAGTGAGAAGGGCTGCCAAAACAACTTGATAATCATACAAAGAGAATGTAGGAAAGTCAAATGTATAGTAGTCCTTTATTTTCATTAATAAAAGAAATTCTCTCATTGAGAATTTACTCTTATTAAGCTAATGAATAAACTCCATCTAACTTTTTAGCTTCTCGCATAACGCATTGAACTACAAAACTTATAAACCACGAATAACGAAATAAAACTTTACTGTATCCTATGTATTTTTACAAAAATAGTTCTATCGCTAACAATTTAGTTAGCTATAATAACTTTATCATTTACTCTCTTATCATTTACTGCATATTACCCACAAATTCCTGTTTATAGATTAAAACTTTTCTTAATTTAAATTTTTTCTCCGATTGTCACTACAAACATGGGACAAAGCAAAATTTTATACTTACATGTTTTCAATCTTCTCTTATTATCATATAAAGCTTTTGAATGATGATTATTTAACAGTAAGAAAATAAAAAGAGAGCACTTTGCTCTCTTCAATTTATTCTTCCCAAACTTTAACTTCTTTCATTACATCGCCTTGACGCATGTTTAATACTGTTTCAATACCGCTTGTCGCTTTACCAAATACAGTATGTACACCATCTAAATGTGGTTGTGGCTCATGAACGATGAAGAATTGGCTACCACCTGTATTACGGCCAGCATGTGCCATAGAAAGTGATCCAACTACATGTCTATGCGGATTCCCTTCAGTTTCACATGGGATAGAGTAACCAGGRCCRCCTGCWCCTGTKCCTGTTGGGTCTCCACCTTGGCTTACGAARCCAGGAATAACGCGGTGGAATGTMACACCATTATAGAATCCTTGATCTGCTAATTTTTTGAAATTTTCAACTGTTTTCGGTGCTTCTTCTGGGAAAAATTCTAATTCAATTTTTTCACCATTCTCCATTAATATGTATCCTAAAGTTTTCATACGTATATGTCTCCTTTCAACTATCTCAGCACTATATTACCATATTCATGCTCAGAAACAAAAAGAATCCGACAATCTGTATACTTCTTTTTTAAAATCAGCAAGAAGACGGATGACAAATTTTAAAAATATACTATAATTACTGTGTTACCCGCAAATTCCAGAAAGAGAAAGGGAGCGATTTTTCGTGAAAACGAAACTATTAGCTCTGCTACTAGCTGTTACAGTGTTTATGATCCCAACAGCTTCATTTGCAGACGTGATTGAGGGAGAATCAATCGTTACATTAGGAGAAAATTTATCTGAACAACAAAAACAAGATCTTTTAAAAGAAATGAAAGCGCCAAAAGATGCGCAAATTATTACTGTATCTAATGCGGAAGAACATAAATTTTTAGAGGGTATTGTTCCAAAAGCACAAATTGGTACGAGAGCTATTTCCTCTTCTATAATTACGTATACAAAACCAGGATCAGGTCTTATTGTGCGAGCGAAAAACATTAATTGGGTAACAGATGCAATGTATACAAACGCACTCATCACAGCAGGTGTTAAAGATGCAGAGATCCAAATCACGGCACCATTTAAAGTATCAGGAACAGCTGCTTTAACAGGATTAATGAAGGCTTACGAAACAACATCGAAAAAAGAAATTCCTGAAGAAGTAAAAAAAGTAGCCAATGAAGAAATGGTACAAACAGCGAAACTTGGTGACAAAATTGGTGACGAAAAAGCTGTTCAACTTGTTGCGAAAGTAAAAGAAGAAATTGCTAAGGAACAGCCAAAAACAACAGAAGATTTACGTGCGCTAATTAAAAAAATTGCTGATCAACTTGGTATTACACTAACAGATGAGCAATTAGATAGCTTAGTTTCATTATTTGATAAAATGAAAAATTTAAATATTGACTGGAACCAAGTTGGTAGCCAATTAAATAAAGCAAAAGAACATGTTTCAGCATTTTTAGGATCTGAAGAAGGACAAGGCTTCCTAGATAAAGTAAAAGATTTCTTCTCTAGTATCATTGATTTTATTAAATCATTATTTAAGTAATAAAAAGCTCGTCATTGACGAGCTTTTTATTATATAAATCCAAACTAAAAAACCGACATAAAATCTTTCTTTTCAGGTGGAAGAGAGCATCCGACCATGCATAGCAGCGGTCAGATCCTCTTCCTGCCCCATACCAAGTGAAAACAAAGAAAGAAAACGAGTGCAGGTCACCTTTTGTTTTTCATAGCAGCTTATATGTGAAAAATCAAAATGGATTTATCTATTATATAAGCAACGGTAATTTCATAATCGCTTCCTCTACAGAACGAACAACATGACATGCCTTTTCCTTCACATATGGATGTGCATGATGAAGAGTAAAAGAATGCGGTGTTACTTCAAACATAGAAATGTCATTAAAAGAATCACCAATACATGCTACTTCATGCGCTTCAATTTTCAAATGCTCCATCAAACGTTTTAAAGCACTTCCTTTACTAACCCCCATTGGCATAATATCTACATATCCTTTTCCAGAAATAAAAATTTCAGCGTGCTCATGAAAAGTGTCTCTTAGCTCTTGATCCAATGTCACAATCTTTTCTGCTTCTCCATACACAAACAACTTTGCAGGATGAATTGTTTTACCAAATTCCTCCTCTAATGTTTCTATTTCAGCAATATGCACACCCATATATTCTTCAAAAACATAATGATGTTCATTTTTCTTTTTCGTATATCTCTGCTCTTTTGCACACACAATATCAGCTAGCCTTTTTTCATGTATATATCGATATATTTCCTGGGCAACTCCATCATTGAATTTCGATTCATGGAATATTTGTCCGTTTGGTAATAGCATCGTAGCACCATTTAATCCTGTCGTGTAATATGGAAATGAGAATTGCCTAACTGCATCATGAATTCGATGCGTAAAACGACCAGAAGCAAAGCAAATATTTGTCCCTTTTTCTGCTAACCAACAAAGTGCTTTTTCATCTTCCTTATGAATATTGCTTACATTATAAAAAAGTGTATCATCTAAATCACTTACAAATAATTTAATCATGCCCTCTTCCCCTTTCATACACAATTTCTACTCTAAGTGTACGAAAAAAATGTTGTGATTTTGTTAAAATACGATAAATTTCTAATAAAAAATAAGCAGGAAAAGATTCCTGCTTATTTTTGTCTACGTATATTTTGCGGGTGTACAATACTTGGACGTACTTTTAGACTAGACATAGTTGGACGTAATAAAATTTTCGTTAACGCGCCCCAGTCAAATGGTAAAAACGGCCATAAGTATGGTGTTTGTAAACTTTTAATAGATGCTAAAAACAAAATTAACATTGTCATTCCAATTACAAATCCTATCTCATGAAACAAACCAGTCAAAATAATAACAAATAACTTTCCGAGTTTGTTTCCAAGCCCTAATTCATAACTTGGCGTTGCATATATTCCAATCATTGAGACTGCTGTATATAAAATAACTTCTGGAACAAATAAGCCAACGTCAATTGCAATTTGTCCAATTAAAATTGCTGAAATTAAACCGGCAGCTGATGATAAAGGAGTCGGTGTATGAATCGATGCCATTCGCAAAAATTCAAGTCCAACATCGGCCAGAATTATTTGTAATAAAATAGGAAGATGCGTCATTTTATTTGGCCCAATGAAAGCAAGTTTCTCTGGTAACAATGTTGGATCGAACACAAAAACGAGCCAAAACGGCAATAAAAACACAGAAAATATAATGCCTACAAAACGAACCCACCGTAAAAATGTACCAACTGCCGGGTTTTGTCTAAACTCTTCTGCGTGCTGCACATGATGAAAATACGTTGTTGGTGTAATCATTACACTTGGAGATGTATCAACAATAACTAATACATGCCCTTCTAATAAATGATTTGCCGCTACATCTGGTCTTTCTGTATAACGAATAAGCGGGAAAGGGTTATAACCCTGCTTCACTAAAAATTCTTCAATCGTTTTGTCAGCCATTGTAATTCCATCTACTTCAATACTTTCTAGTTCTTGCTTAATGATTTTTACCAAATCTGGATTCGCAACGTCCTGAACATAGGTAATACAAATATCCGTTTGTGACCGATCCCCAACCCGGATAATTTCGTTTCGAAGGCGCGGATCGCGAATACGCCTTCTTATTAGCCCTGTATTTACAATGATATTTTCTACAAAACCATCTCTTGCCCCGCGCACTACTTTTTCTGTATCTGGTTCTGTTGGTGTTCGTCCTGGATAACTACGAACATCGATTGCAAAGGCCTCTGTTTCCCCTTCTACAAAAATAATAACAAGTCCCGATAATACTTGTAGCATTACCTCATCCATCGTTTTCACTTTACTTACTTGTTGATGGATAAGGCGATTTTCTAAAAGCTTAACTGTATCTTCTTCAACATCTCTTATTTCATTTGTATCTACTGCTTCTTCCAAAATGTGAATGAGGTAATTTGTATCACACAATCCATTTACAAATAATACACCGATTTCTTTATCAAGAATTTGAAATTTACGAATCCCAACATCAAATGTAACACCTAGTCCGACTGTTTGTTTTAAATAATTTTCATTGTCACTCAAAAAAGAAGAGATTGGGATACTAACTTTCTTCTGTTTCGTCATAAAATCCGCTCCTTTCTAAAATTAATTGAATTGCTTTTTTTGTAATTGGTGCTCCTCGCTCCCACTCATCATTTCCACACATTTTTCCTATATCACCAATTCCAACAATTACAGGGACATTTAATGCATCTAAACAATAAATCGTATCTCCATTAATTCTGCCAATTTCACCATCAGGAAGTCCAAATTTATCAACACCGTATTCTGTTAATCTGCCTTCCCGATCTACGCTGACATCTACACGCGCCCACTCCCAATGATGTGTATTAGATGCAACAGCTAAAATGCCAAGAACATCAATTTGTTTATGCATTGCCACATATTTTAACGCTTTTTCACCTGAACCTTCTCCTATAAATCCACTATCATCAAACATGACAAATACAGGGTCATATGGCGTTTGCATAATTAGCTCCACAATCTTTTTCCCTGTCAATTTCGTCGGATTACTTTGCGATGCTGAAATACACCTTCCGCCAAACTCCTTTGTTAACAGCTCAATTGTCCGCTTTGCATATTCATCTCCATCTGTCACCAAAATAACCCTTCGTCTCATTTGATTTATCCTTTCGGTTTACATATAAGTGCTACAAAAAATGCAAATAATATCGATGCTGAAATACCTGAAGAAGTCAAACTAAACAYACCAATTCCAATTCCTAAGTAACCATGTTTTTCAGCCGCCTCTAGTGCTCCATGCAAAAGGGAATGTCCAAAGCTCGTTATCGGAACAGTTGCTCCAGCACCTGCAAATTTTATGAGCTTATCATATAGTCCAAAGCTATCTAAAACCGCTCCAATTACTACAAAAGTTGCCATCAAATGTGCAGGAGTTAATTTAGCAAAATCCAATAAAAGCTGTCCTACTACACAGATAGCTCCCCCAACGATGAACGCGTATACAAAATCCACAATTCACACCCCTTTTATCCTTTCAAATACAACGCCGTGTGCAATTGTCGGAATCGTTTCTTTTTGTTGTATCATAATCGGGCTTAACAATGCTCCTGTTGCAACTACAAAAATACGCTGTAAGTTTCCTTTTTTCATTTCTTGTAGTAAATGACCGTATGTTACAACTGCCGAACAGGCACAACCGCTTCCACCTGCAAAAACCTCTTCTTGATCCTTGTTATAAATCATTAATCCGCAGTCATTATATACATTCCCTAAGTCATACCCTTCCTCAAGTAAAAGTTGCTTCGTAATTGGTGCCCCAACACCTGATAAATCCCCTGTAACGATAAGATCATAATCAGCTGCACTTCTCCCTAAATCTTCAAAGTGCTGTTGAATCGTATGGGCAGCAGCAGGTGCCATTGCTGATCCCATATCAAAAGGATCTGTAATTCCTAAATCTTGCACTTTTCCAATGGTTGCAGCTGTTATTTTAATATTGCTCTGTTCTTTACTAATTAAAGCCGTCCCTGCCCCTGTAACAGTTGAAGTTGCTGAACCAGGTCTTTGCCCCCCGTATTCTGTCGGATAACGAAACTGCCGTTCTGCAGTTGCATTATGACTACTAACCGTAGCTATCACACGATTAGCAAAGCCCCCATCAATAAAGGCCGATCCAATCGCTAGTGTCTCCATTGATGTTGCACAAGCGCTGAACATTCCTAAAAAAGGAATCCCAAGCTCCCTCGCCACATAATTTGCTGTAACGGTTTGGTTTAATAAATCTCCCGCTAAAAAAAAATCAATTTGCGAAGGCTTTATATCCCCCTTTTGTATGACCTGCTGAATTGAATCATTCATCAATCTTCTTTCAGCAAGCTCCCAATTTTCTTCCTCACAATGCAAATCATCATATGAAATATCAAAACACTTTCCAAGAGGACCTTCCGCTTCTTTTGGACCGACAGCAGTACCTGTTGCATTCACAAATATATTATTTTGAAATACCCATGTTTGCTTCCCTGTCAATCTCATATCTAGTCTCCTTTAAGACAACCAAAGTTTAAACGTATATCGAATTAGACCAACAATGTATGCTCCAACAACTCCAAATACAATTACACTTCCAGCAAGCTTAAACATATTTGTAGCAACTCCGAGTACAATCCCCTCGCTACGGTGCTCCATTGCCGCACTTGCCATTGAATTTGCAAATCCAGTAACAGGAACTGCTGAACCAGCCCCTCCGAATTGACCGATTTTATCATATACACCAAATCCAGTTAATATGGCTGATAATAATACAAGTGTTGCTATCGTAGGATTTCCCGCATTTTGCTCATTAAAGTGAAAATAATACATATAAAATTTCATCAAGCATTCACCTACTGTACAAATCAGTCCACCTACAACAAAAGCTTTTACACAATTCATCACATAATTTGGCTTTGGATGATAATTTTTCACTTTATTTATGTAATCATCTTTTAATTTATTTTGGGCCATCTTGATACCTCCTATCTTGCAAAATAAATCCAATGAAATAAAGAGCCCATTACCTTTCCAAGTACAAGCGCAACGAGTAGAATGACAATTTTCCCATCTACGCCTACCCGTTTTGCTAATATAGGTAAAACATTCAATACCTCTGTCAAAGCCGCAGCAAGCATACCAATAAATGTTCCACAAAATAAGCCAAGTAAAACGAGCCAATACTGAGATGTTTGAAAGGTTATATCTCTTAAACTGCACCATGCTCCGGCCAAAGAACCACCAATTACGGCCCACTCAAAAAATTGAACCCGATGGCCACTCCTTGTTAACTGGGCTAAACGTGGGATTACACCAAGCACAGCTAAAAATGCCACATATCCCCCTCCAACTGCAATCCCACCAGCAAGCCCAATTACTATCACTACTCCATACTCAATCATCTGCGATTTGTTTTGCACTCTCTTTATTTTCATTGATCATGACATATTGATCGAGTGACTGTTGATACTGGAACATTTCCACTTCTAACGGACTTGGCTCTTCATTAATTCGTTTTTGAAACACATGATTAAAAAATAAGACCATCCCTAATCCCAGTCCTAAAGAATACGGAATTTGAAACAGGAGTGGTTTATAGTTGATTTCTCCCGTAATCATGTAATATAAGCGCCAGTGTACTTGCTGCATACTTACATCTTCATGAAAATAAATAATCGCAAGAGCCGCACCGACAAAAAGTAACATCCAAACCAATCCAAAGAAAATGGGGTGTACTTTCTTTTTTTCATAGACGATTTCAACAAGTGTTTGCCCAGGACCAAATAAATTAATTTGTATATGCTGCGTAGTTTGTTGAATCACTTGAATGATTTTCATCGCATCAATTACAACATGTGTTTTATCACGTTTTGTAATTTTATAGACAAGTTGCTTTTTTATTTTTTCTACTAAGCCAGAATCCCCAACTACTTGTGCAATATCTTCAATCTTCACCTCATATGAAGGGGATACTTGCAGACGATTTCGCATTTTGAGATAGATTGTTCGCTCCACTCCATTCACCTCTTTACTATTCCTCGTAGTTGTAGTATGGTTTCTGGAAAATTTTCTAATACAACTTTTTTTATAAAATGGAACTTTGCACGTTGGATTTTTAATCAACAATCACTCGGTTAATAAAGCGAATGTATTTCTTTAGAATCACTCTCTTCATATTTTGAACCTTCAGGTGAGGTTCATTAACTAATAAAGAAAAAACATCTGCACCATTTTGGCACAGATGTTTTTTCTTTATGCCTTTTTTTCTAAATAAATTCATAATGCTTAAAGCTAATCCTCCCCAAATAACTACAATTCCAATGATCATCATCATAATTGCTGATTCACTCATCATGAAACACCTCGATCTTTCCATTCTTTTTCAAGCTGGGCAGAATCTGAATGTATTTGTGTATTCCATTTTTTCAAACTAATAATCAATGCAACGACAAGAAACGCTGCTACCAGAACCCAACCATACGTCACGACAAATTGTGTCAGATAATTACCATAGTTTTTTGAATGTTTTGAATCGTACCATCAATAAGCATATACCCTAACATAAGCGGTGTAATATATTTTAATTCCACTAAATTATCAATAAATTCCGATAATAATTCTGGGTGATTGAAATTTTTTGATTTTGGAAAGGATAACAACAGTAACATAAGATGCAATTTTTTTTTCTTCTCAATTTTATTTGAACTATCACTGCTTTCTAGTTCAAAGCAAAAAAATCGAATAGATGGCTATTCATCTATTCGATCTTTCATCTGTTTTAATATTTTCTTTTCAAGCCTTGATACTTGGACTTGTGAAATTCCAATTCGCTCTGCTACTTCTGATTGAGTTTGATCTTTATAATAGCGCAAATATACAATTAAGCGTTCACGCTCATCAAGTTCTCTAATTGCCTCTTTTAAAGCGATTTTATCAAACCATTTCGTTTCTGTTTGATCTGCAATTTGATCTAGTATCGTAATAGGATCTCCATCATTTTCATAAACTGTTTCATGTATGGATGATGGAGTACGACTCGCTTCTTGCGCAAGAACAACTTCTTCTGGTGTCAACTCAAGCGCTTCTGCTACCTCATTAATCGTTGGAGCTCTTCCATATTCTTTAGAAAGCTCATCTTTCATCTTTCGAATCTTATTTCCAGTCTCTTTTAAAGAGCGACTTACTTTCACCGATCCATCATCACGCAAAAAACGCTGTATTTCTCCAATAATCATTGGAACTGCATAGGTTGAGAATTTCACGTCGAAAGACAAATCAAATTTGTCTACCGATTTCAAGAGTCCAATACAGCCAATTTGAAATAAATCATCTGGTTCATATCCTCGATTGAGGAAACGTTGCACAACTGACCATACAAGACGCATATTACTTTGGACTATCGTATCTCTTGCTTGTTGGTCTCCATCTTGACTTTTTTGAATTAACACTTTTAACTCGTGGTCCTTTAACTGAGGTTTCTTCTTCTCATTTCTGACCTCTATGTCCATAGACAATTCTCCTTAATTGCATAGAGCGTTACTATTTGATAAGTATTTTGTCAAATGGATTGTTGTCCCGAAAGATTCATTTGAAATAACTTCTACCTCATCCATAAAATTTTCCATGATAGTAAATCCCATTCCGGAACGCTCTAATTCAGGTTTAGTTGTAAAAAGAGGTTGCCTTGCCTCATCTAAGTTAAAAATGCCAACCCCTTCATCTCGAATCGTGAGTTTCACCATTGCTTCTTCCAAAATCACTGAAATGTAAACAACACCTTCTGCATTCCCTTCATATCCGTGAATAATTGCATTTGTGACCGCTTCAGACACAACTGTTTTAATCTCTGTCAATTCTTCCATTGTTGGATCCAACTGTGCAATAAAAGCAGCAACTGTGACGCGAGCAAACGATTCATTTTGACTTAACGCTGAAAATTGAAGGTTCATTTCATTTCTCATTTATGCCACCCCCAATGTCGCGAGCGCATGCGCTTCACTTTCTTCTAAGCGAATGATTTTAAACAGACCTGACATTTCAAATAAACGCTTTACAGGAGGTGAGATTGCACAAACGACCATCTCCCCTCCTAAACCTTTAACATGCTTGTATCTGCCTAATATAACACCAAGACCAGAACTGTCCATAAATGTTAATTTCTCTAAACTTAGTACAATATGATGAACGCGATGCGTTTCAATCATATCCGTTACTTTCGCTCGCAACTCTTCAGCAGTATGATGATCTAGTTCACCCGCTAGCCGAACACATAAGACATCACGCTTTACTTCTAAATGCATGGAAAGACTCACACGATTTCCTCCTTATGCTTAAACTTGACTCATTTACATAAGATTTTCGTGAACATAAAATAAGAATCCTTCCTACTGACAAAAGAAGTACTATTTCGCCATAATGTGAACCTTTCAGCAATTATTCTACCTTTTTCATGTATGTGGGTAAGAAAATTGTAATCTCTTTGCTTCTATTTCGATGTTGAAAACATCCCTAAACTTCTTTTAAATAGTTCCCACCAGCTCGCTGCAGCAACATCTTCTTTTGCCACAATCGTTTGCTTTAATAAAACATCCTTATCTTTTTTAATAACAAGTGTACCGAGTGCATCACCTTTTTTAATTGGTGCTTTTACTTTCTTTTCAGCGATAACTTCCTGTTTTACCTTGTCCATATTCTCGCCTTTTTTCATCAGAAGAGATACGTTATCCGATGAAACTAAATCTACCTTTTCTTTCTTCCCTTTTCCTACTTTTACGGTTTGAATTTTTTCACCGCGTTTATACAATTTTTTCGTTGTATATTGTCCAAATGCATAATCAAGGAGCTTTGTTACCTGGTTGTTACGTTCTTTTGATGTTGGCGCTCCCATGACAACAGAAATGACACGCATGCCATTTTTTTCAGCTGATGCTGTTAAACAATATTTTGCTTCTGTTGTAAAACCTGTTTTCACCCCGTCTACCCCCGGGTAAAAACGAACTAATTTATTCGTATTCACAAGCCAAAACTTTTTCTCTGTATTTTCACGTAAGTAATCTTCATACTTTCCTGTATATTTTCGAATGAGTGGATATTTCATCAACTCTTTCGCCATAATTGACATATCATATGCTGTTGAATAATGGTCTTTCGCTGGAAGACCCGTTGGATTTTGGAAATGTGTATTTTTCAATCCTAAATCCTTTGCTTTTTTATTCATCATGTTTACAAAGCCTTCTTCTGAACCAGCGATATGCTCAGCAACCGCAACAGATGCATCATTTCCCGATGCAATTGCAATCCCTTTTAGCATTTCATTCACTGTCATCTCTTCACCCGGCTCAAGAAAGATTTGTGAACCACCCATTGAAGCTGCATGTTCACTTGCTCTGACTTTATCCTCTAGTTTTAGTTTTCCCTTTTCAACTTGTTCCATGATAAGCAACATTGTCATAATCTTTGTCATACTAGCAGGCGGCAGTTTTTCATTTGGACTTTTCTCAAATAAGACTTTACCTGTATCTTGCTCAATAACAATTGCTGACGATGCTTCCTCCGCTAACTTCGGTGTCTTTTCTACTTCTGTTTTCTCAGACTGCGCTTTCTCAGATTGTGCAAAGCCAACTGAAACACCAGAAAATAGCAACATGAAACAAACAAGTATTCCAAAAACTCGCTTCATGACTAACCCTCCATTCTATATCAAACCTATTTTTTCCAAATAATATGTTTTTATACCATATTTTTCTAAAATTTTGTGTTGACAAACAAATCTATCATATATATTGTATTAAGTGTATTACATCTAGTAGTACACTTAAATTTCATCAGGAAGGAGACACTGCTCTTGCACATTCAACTCGATCCAAGAAGCAACACTCCGATATGGGAACAAATTGTTCAAAATATAAAAGAACTCGTACTAAAAAGCATGTTAGCACCAAACGATAAACTACCATCTGTACGTGAACTTGCTTCACTTCTTGTCATTAATCCGAATACAGTAAGCAAAGCGTACCAAGAATTAGAACGACAAGGTATTATCGAAACACTGCGAGGAAAAGGTACATTTGTCTCTCAATCGATTACACCGACATGGGACGAAAGGAAAATTGCTATGGTCGAAAAACAATTTCACCAACTATTACTAGAAGCTTCTTATCTTGGGATTACAAAAGAAAAAATTCACGATTGGATAGATTCATACTATAAAGAGCTAGGAGAAAATACAGATGCTACAAGTGACAAATCTGAAAAAAACAATTGATAACCAAGTCATTTTAGACAATATTTCTTTCACATTACAAAAGGGCAGTATTGTTGGATTACTCGGAAGAAACGGTGCGGGGAAAACCACTTTACTTCGAACACTTGTTGGAATTTTAGATCCGGATGACGGAACTGTTACATATGATGATGTGGATGTTCATAAACATCCAGAAATTAAGCAGAAGGTAGCTTATGTACCGGACTCTACGAACATCTTGAACGGGTATACGGTGAAAGAAATCATCAAATTTTATAAAGCAGTCTATACAGCATTTGATGCAGATTATTTCTATCAACTGTTAGAACGATTCAATTTACCAAACAAACGAATTCGTAGTTATTCAAAAGGGATGAAAGCATTGCTCTCTATCATTTTAGCTTTTTCAGCTAAAGTAGAATACATCATTTTAGATGAACCAACAAACGGACTAGATCCTATTGTAAAAAGACAAATCTTACAATTTCTCGTTGAAGAAGTGGCAGAAAAAGAAATTACAATTTTCATCTCTACCCATCATTTAGACGAAGTTGAAAAAATAGCTGATACAATCATCATTTTAAAAAGTCATACAATCGCTTCTGTCACAGCACTAGATGACACAAAGTCATGCTATGCAAAAATCCAAGTTGCTTATGAACGTTCTCTACCTCAAAAACTAGAAAACTTAAGCAATATTAAAATATTAAACCAAACTGGAAAAGTATATACGATTTTAATCGAAGGAAACGTAGCTGCTACACTCGAAAAATTCCATAAAGAACAGCCACTGCTCATTGAGGAATTAACAATGTCTCTTGAAGATGTATTTGTTACGACACTTGAGGGGGATGTTTATGTTTCATAAAGCATTATGGATGCGGAATTGGAAGCTTGGAAAATATGTAGTGTTCATATTCTTTATAAGCACTCTTTACTTTCTTCCCTATGAGTACCATCAAGCTGCCCAAGAACAACAACAACTCTTTTCCCATCCAGAACTTCTGGAAGACGGAAAATTTTATTATCACTATTCTTTTTATTCTTCTGATAGCTTTTGGTTAGCAATTGTTATCATTACTCTAGCATGTCTCTTAATTGGATGGGAACGGAGTAGCCAGTCTGGAAATATACTTATGGTAATGCCATTTAAACGACGTGATATTTTTCTATCAAAGTGGCTTTTYGGTACATTTTTTATTGTAGGATCCTTTCTCATAAATTGGGTTCTTATGTATTTCATTTATAAATCAACCATTCATTTTGAATATCAATCATTTGGTCCATTCCATCGATACTTTCTTTATGCCATTGTTTCTTATGTGGCAATCTATACCGCTTCTTTATGTATTGGGACATTTACCGGAAGTATCATTTCACAAAGCTTCTTTAGCATTACTTTTTGCGTAATCGGTATGGGATTCTTTTCACTTTTAATTTTCTTCTTCACAACTCATGTAGATGCGATAGATAAAAAGAATCATATGAAATACGAATCACTTTACACAATTGGTAAAAAAACAGACATTTCAGTTCCTATCATGCATTTTTCTATTAATTACAGTTATCATCCTAAATCCCAGCCAACTGATGATAACGAAAAAATTCCACAAGGGCCTGCTTATCATAGTTACTATTCCGCTAAAGCAATCCTTGTTCCACTCTTCTACACAATTTGTTGCTTATTTCTTGGTGTATTTCTTTATACAAGATCACCGAACGAAAATAATAAGAAAATCTTTCTTTTTCAAAAATATCGTTCACTCTGGATATGGAGTGCGACGTTGTATTTTGCATTAATTGGGGGACAAATGCTAAACCATTTTGATTTGTTATTTAGTTACTATGTTGGTTTCTTTTTAGTTGGAACTATCACCTATTTTATATTATCACGACTTACAAACTATAAAGTCTTTTAAAGGAGAGATCCTATGTTTCAAAAAGCACTATGGCTACGGACATATCAACAAAGCAAATATATAATTTGGTTATTTTGGCTAGTAAGTTTCTTCGTACTATCATATAAATATTATTTAGCAGCAGCAGAACAACTAAACTATTTTCATGAGAATAATAAATGGAAATATATATTTCATTATCATTATAATCTTTCACTAATCGATCCCCTTATTATTCAAGGGAGTGTAATTATCGCTTTAGCTTGCGCCCTCATCGGATGGGAACGCCAAAATCAATCGAGTGATTTTCTATGGTCTATGCCCTTTAAGCGAACACACCTCTTTTTAACGAAATGGCTTTTTGGTGTATGTAATATTATAGCGGTTGTCATAATGAACTGGGGCCTTTTTGCCATTATGAAAAAGACAACTTTTCACAATAAATATCAGTTATTTTCACCTTTCCATACTTATTTTCTATACATGCTTCTTATACTAATTGCTGTGTATACGCTCTCTTTATGTATTGGTACAATCGCTGGTAATGTTATTTCACAAGGGTTTCTTACTATTTCTGTACTAGGTTTACCCTTTATACTTCCGTCTCTTATTGTCGGATGTATTACCCTGCACACAGGTGAAGATCCTACTACAAAAAATGAAATTCCGGATTCCTATACAAACATACTAGGAATGGCAAGTATTCTTGGACCTGCACAAGGGTTTCATATTAATTTTGATTATGATCCACAGCGTGCTTATACCGATCGTGATGGAGTACGCCATAATGAACCTAACTTTACTCACATTCCTTCAGCCAAGACACTCATTGGTCCAATTACAAACATACTTATTTTATTACCTGTAAGTATGTACYTATACGCTAGATCTCCAAATGAACAAAATGGGAGATTTCTATTGTATCCAAAACTCAAAAAATTGTTTATGATATGTTCCGTTATCTTTATTGGAATGTTTTGGGGAGTACTATTGGGAGGATCTGGTTCTCTGTTTAGCTATTATATGGGGTTTTTCGGAGCAAGTATTTTTAGCTATTTTCTTTTATCGCGCTTATTAAAGTGGAAGTTTTCTTGGAATGTGAAATAACCTCCTCACCCGAGGAGGTTATTTCACATTCTCTCTTCTTTTCCCATACTCCTTCTCTTCTTTCATTCCAAATCCATCGCCATTCTCTATCATTTGATCTGTCGGAGCTATAATACTTTCAGCAACTTTCCAATCTCCTTGTTCCTGCACAAACACTTGAAGAAAATAATTCATTCCATTTAATTGATATGGATTTTCTTTTTTCACTTCATAACGAACAGCAATGTAATACACTTGAACATTTTTATTTTCAAATTTAGAGACGTATTGAGATAACCTCGGGATGTAATGCGAAGCCTTTTCAAGTGAAAGTTGTTTTACTTTTACGAGAGAAGAATTTGTGACATTGCGCAGTGTATCTTGCTCACGAATATTATTACTATGGTGAAAAAGAATAGCATTCTGCATAGAACGCACCCATAATTTTGAATATAAAACGGGCTGATCACTCGCAATATAGTGTAGTTCTTTTTGAACAACTTGGATTGGTGTTTTTGCATAAATTAATGTGCTAGAGCATATAAAACTTCCAATAATAATTACGAATGAAACGATGTATTTCATTATTTTCCCTCCGATACTTTTTACTTAAAGTATTGGAGTTTCAAAATATTTTTATTCAAAAGAAAAAGGATAGGAAAGCACTTTGCCCCCCTACCCTCATTTATTGTAATTATAGTACGCGACCAAATAGTTCTAATACCATCTCAATCTCTTGATCGCTCCACCCTTTAAATTTTTCTTTATAGTATTCTTTACGTACAGCTTCAAGTTCTTGTGTAACTTCTTTTCCATGTTCTGTAATCTCCAAATACACAATACGACGGTCTGAATCAGAACGTTTTCTTGTTACAAAACCTTTTCTAACTAAACGATCTGTTACTGCTGTAATATGACTGGATGTTACGTTCACTTCACTAGCTATTTGCGAAGCCATTTGTGGGCTTTTCAAAAATAATGCACGCAATACAGAAAATTCATTATATGGCATATGCTCTGAAAAACGTGTATTAATATCATTCTGTAATAAACGTATCATCTTTCGAAATGATGCAGATAAATCTAAAATCAGTGCTTCTCTTTTTTCGTTCACTAGCCTCGACCCTTTTTTATCATATTTACACATATTATAATCTATAAATACCTACGTTGTATATGCTTTCTTTCCTTTTGATTCTTAATTATGTAACTTTTTACATAAAATTTTCTCTCTCTTTTGTTCATATACATATAGAAAGGATGGTGAGCAAAAATGCAAGTTGGCATGAATCCCTATTCACCCGATATCCGCAATGGAAAACAAGCAACTATTACTGTACAAGGAGAAGGAGTTATAAAAGCGAAACCAAATGTCGTTGTACTAACAATTGGTATTAGAACAGATAATAAAGATGTGAAACAAGCGCAGGAGGAAAATGCAATCCAATCTAAACAATTACTTGCTGCACTTAAACAAATTGGTATCGCTGATAAGGATATAGAAACCATTTCCTATACAATTACTCCTCAATATGAATACGTAAACGAAAAAGCATTATTACAAGGGTACCGAGTCGAGCATTTGTATGAAATTACCGTTTTAAATGTACAAAAAGCTGGGGAAGTATATGATATAGCCGTTACAAATGGAGYAAATGTAGCAAGAGGATTACGCTTCCGCATTTCCCATCCAAACGCTTACTATCAACAAGCACTATTACAAGCAGTCCAGCGCGCTCAAGAAAAAGCTCGTACAATTGCGAGTTCGTATAATTTAAATATTAATCCCATCCCACTTTCACTCGTTGAAGAATCAGCACAAACACCGCGTGAATTTATGTCTCAAGCTACTTTACACACACAAGCTGCTCCTCCAATTCAATCTGGTGAACTAGAAATCATCTCTAATGTTCGTGCCATTTTCACATATTTATAGCACCAGTTACCTTTTAAGTAAACGTTCTCATTTTATTTATTGTAAAAAGATTATGTTCTGATATAATAAAGGACGGTGAGCTCTTTACAAAAGAGAGATCACGGGTGGGAGAGGGATATGAAAAAGAAGGTTTAACATGAAAGGAATACTTGAAAGAACATTTAAATTAGACCTACACCATACATCACCAAAGCAAGAAATATTAGCTGGAGCGACATCATTTTTCACAATTGTTTATATTATGATTGTCAATGCGTCCATTTTATCAGATGCCGGCATTCCACTTGAAGCAGGAATTTTGGCAACTGTTTTTAGTTCATTTGTCGGATGTCTAATGATGGCATTTTGGGCAAATGCACCTGCTATTCTTGTACCAGGTATGGGTGTAAATGCATTCTTCACGTATACAGCTGTGCATACGCTTGGATTAAGTTGGCAAGAAGCATTAGCAGCTGTCTTTATCGCCGGTATTATTTTTGCAATCGCCGCGTTTACACCGATTGCTCGTACGCTTTCATTATCAATTCCAAAGTCATTAAAAGAAGCGATTACTGTCGGCATCGGTTTATTCTTAGCTTTCATTGGTTTGCAAAAAGGCGGTCTTGTCGTTTCGCATCCGAACACTGCTGTTGCATTAGGAAAATTAAGTAGTCCTGTTGTTTTGGCAACACTGCTTACTCTTATTGTGGCACTTGTGTTATTTATTCGTAACGTACGTGGGAACTTTTTATGGACGATTGCAATTGGAACCGGTATTGCATGGCTATTTGGTCTTGTTGATACAAGCCAAATAGGGAATAGCTCATTTTCATTCGCTAACTACGGGGATGTGTTTGGTGCTATGTCATTTGGGAAACTTTCTTCCTTACCGTTTTGGATTGCAACATTTTCCTTAAGCATGGTGCTTATTTTTGAGAACATGGGACTTTTACACGGATTATTAGAAGATGACCGTAAATTTCCACGTGCTTATCAAGCAAATGCAATTTCAGCAATGACATGTGGTCTATTTGGCACAAGTCCTACCGTTTCAACAGTAGAAAGTGCCGCAGGTATTACAGCAGGCGGTAAAACAGGTCTGACGTCTATCGTTACAGGGATATTATTCTTCGCATCACTGTTTGCTCTTCCGTTTGTAAAATTAATTCCTGATAGTGCCATTGCACCAATCTTAATTATTATTGGCGGTCTAATGATTACAAACATTCAGGCAATCCCTCTAAACGACTTTTCAGAAGGATTTCCAGCGTTCTTAATTATCGTTATGATTCCGCTCACATATAGTATCGCTGATGGTATTGCGTTCGGATTTATTGCTTATCCTATTTTGAAGATTGCTCTTGGAAAGCATAAAGAAGTCGCACCGTCTATGTATATCATTACATGCCTATTCTTAGCCATGTTTGTGTTACACGCTATTGGCTAGAAAAAACGCCGGGGAATCCCCTCGGCGTTTTTTTACTTAAACCATCCTTTTTTATAGAACCAGGCCATCATTCCTCCACCAATTAACGCCATAATAACTAAACAAATAAAATAGCTATATTTCCCTGCTAACTCTGGCATATGCGCGAAGTTCATCCCATACACCCCTGCAATAAATGTTAATGGCATGAAGATGGTCGAGAAAACCGTTAATGTTTTCATAATATTGTTCATATGATGCGAATTCAATGAAAAATAGCTATCTCTAATATCAGCTGTTAATTCTCGGCTTGCTTCAATCATTTCAGAAAGCTTTAGTAAATGATCATATATATCCTTAAAGTAAATTTCATGATCACTTACACCGTAAAACCGAGTTGAATTTAAAATACGATACAAGAGGTCACGCATCGGTATAATTGTACGTCTAAGCTTAGATAAGTCCGTACGAATATCGAATACTTCTTCTAGTACACTCCCTGCTGTATCCCCTGTTAAATTATCATCAATCGCATTTAAATGATCTTCAATATAATAAACAGGTGCAAAGTAGTCATCCACAATTTGGTCAATGATTGTATGTRCTACATGGAGAGAACTCTTCTTGATACGTTTCCTCTCGCCAAGCGTTGTCCACACTCTTTCAATCGCATTATTATGTGAAAAATGGAAAGAGACAATATAACGATCACTAACAAATAAATCGATCTCATGTGGCTCTAATCCATCTTCTCCAAATGCATGGAGAACTAAAAAGTTATATCCATCATAGAAATCCACTTTTGGTCTCTGTACATATTCTACACAATCTTCAATCGCAAGGGGATGGAACTTAAAATGTTTTTGTAAAATGTATGTATATTCTTCTTTTGTTGGCTTATATAAATCAAGCCAATACCATGCGATATCTTCTCGTCCTGTTTCTTCTAACGAAACATCGTATAATACTTCATCTTCTTTCGTTACTGCACAAATTTTAATCATAATTTCACCCATTATTATTATAAACAAAAAACAGTAAAAAAAGCCAAGGAGAAGGCTCCTTAGCTTTTTAGCTTATTTCGTTACAATGCCATGCACGAGTTTCGGTGCATCAACATGGTCTTTCCCAATTTTCATGTTCTCATAAATTTTCGCTTTTACATCTTCTACATTTTCGCGGTTCGCGTAAATCGTAACAAGTGAGTCACCTTTTTTCACGCTATCGCCCACTTTTTTACGAAGCATAAGTCCAACAGCTAAATCAATCTCAGATTCTTTCGTTGCACGGCCTGCCCCTAAAAGCATTGCTGCTGTTCCAATTTCATCTGCAACAATTTCAGATACGTATCCATCTTCTTTTGCCTCTACTTCAATTTTAAATTGTGCTTGTGGCAGTTTAGAAGGATCATCAACAACAGAAGCATCCCCGCCTTGCGCTGCTAGGAACGTTTTAAACGCTTCTAACGCTTTTCCATTGTTCATTACTTCAATTAGTTTTTCACGCGCATCTTCTAAAGAAGAAGCTTTTCCAGCAAGGTATACCATTTGACTTCCAAGTGTTAAACATAACTCTTCTAAGTCTTTTGGTCCTTTACCTTGTAATGTATCAATTGCCTCTTGTACTTCTAATGCATTACCAATTGCCTCGCCAAGCGGTTGGCTCATATCAGAAATAACTGCCATCGTTTTACGACCAACATTATTACCAATACGTACCATTGCTTCTGCTAAACGTTTTGCATCTTCATCCGTTTTCATAAATGCACCTGCACCTGTTTTTACATCAAGTACAATTGCATCTGCACCAGCAGCAATTTTTTTACTCATAATAGAGCTCGCAATAAGAGGGATCGAGTTTACTGTCGCTGTTACATCACGAAGTGCATATAACTTTTTATCAGCAGGTGTTAAGTTTCCACTTTGTCCGATAACTGCAATTTTATTTTCATTTACAAGACGAATAAATTCATCATTTTCAATTTCCACATGGAATCCTGGTACTGCTTCTAATTTATCGATTGTACCGCCTGTATGCCCTAATCCTCGACCAGACATTTTAGCAACTGGTACATCTAAAGCAGCCACTAATGGACCTAATACAAGTGTAGTTGTATCACCAACACCACCCGTTGAATGCTTATCTACTTTTACTCCTTCAATCGCTGATAAGTCAATTGTATCGCCGCTATTTACCATTGCCATCGTTAAATCAGCACGCTCTTGATCATTCATATCTTGGAAGAAAATTGCCATTGCGAATGAGCTCATTTGATAATCTGGAATGTCACCATTTGTATAGCCTTCTACAATAAATTTCACTTCTTCTGTCGTTAATGCATGTCCATCACGTTTTTTTGCAATTAGGTCCACCATTCTCATTGTAAAATCACCCCTTCATTTGTTTTACAATTGCTTTTACTAATGCTAAGAAATTAGATTTCACACGTTCTGTCGTTTCAATTACCTCATCATGATGAAGCGGTTGATCTAAAATACCAGCTGCCATATTTGAAATACAAGAAATACCAAGTACCTTCATACCAGCATGACGTGCAACGATAACTTCTGGTACAGTTGACATTCCAACTGCATCTCCGCCAAGTGTACGAAGCATACGAATCTCAGCAGGTGTTTCGTATACAGGACCTGTCATTCCAACGTATACACCTTCTTGCACTTTAATATTTAAGTCTGCTGCAACTTGTTTCGCCATTTCGCGAAGCTCTTCCGTATACGATGTAGACATATCAGGGAAACGTACGCCCATTTCAGCATCATTTGGTCCGATTAATGGGTTCGTACCCATGAAGTTAAGATGGTCTGAAATTAACATAAGATCGCCTGGTTCAAATGATGTATTTACACCACCAGCTGCGTTTGTTACAACAACTGTTTCTACACCTAGTTCCTTCATAACACGAACTGGGAATGTTACTTTTTGCATGTCATATCCTTCGTAGAAATGGAAACGCCCTTGCATCGCAACTACAGTAACACCTTGAAGTGTACCAAATACAAGCTGACCTGCATGACCTTCTACAGTTGATACTGGAAATTCAGGAATTTCGCTGTATGGTACTGTTACTGCGTTTTCGATTTCATCTGCTAATACACCTAGTCCAGAACCAAGGATAAGCCCTACCTGTGGTGTTTCTTGGAATTTCTCTTTTAAGTATGAAGCTGATTTTGTAATAAGTTCACGATTCATTATATTGTCCCCCTTATTTTTTTAAGTCGTTTAAGAAACTTGTTCCGTATTCTGGCATTTCTACGCCGAAGTTTTCTGCTACAGTTGCACCAATATCAGCAAATGTTTGGCGAAGTACTAATTCTTTTCCGCCTTCTTTCATGCTTGGGCTATATACTAACAATGGTACATATTCACGTGTATGGTCAGTACCATGGTGAATTGGGTCATTACCATGATCTGCTGTAATGATTAATAAATCATCTTCTTTTAGTTTTTCAAATACTTCTGGAAGACGTGCATCATATTCTTGCAATGCTTCTCCGTATCCTTGAGGATCACGACGATGACCGAACATCGCATCAAAATCAACTAAATTCAGGAAGCTAAGACCTGTAAAGTCCATATTCAATGTATCTACAAGCTTATCCATTCCATCCATATTAGATTTTGTACGAAGAGATTCAGTTACGCCTTCTCCATCGTAAATATCAGAAATTTTACCAATGGCAATTACGTCATAATTGCTATCTTTTAATTCGTTCATGACTGTGCGGCCAAATGGTTTTAATGCATAGTCATGACGGTTTGGTGTACGTGTGAAGTTTCCTGGTTCTCCAACGAATGGACGAGCAATAACGCGACCCACCATATACTTTTCATCCAATGTTAACTCGCGTGCAATTTTACAAATGCTGTATAGTTCCTCAAGTGGTACAACTTCTTCATGAGCTGCGATTTGTAATACACTATCAGCAGAAGTGTACACAATTAAAGAGCCCGTTTCCATTTGCTCTTGACCAAGTTCATCAAGAATCGCAGTTCCAGAAGCAGGTTTATTACCGATAATTTTGCGTCCTGTTTTTTCTTCTAACTCATCAAGTAATTCTTTTGGAAATCCTTCTGGGAAGACTTGGAATGGCGTATCAATATACAGACCCATAATTTCCCAGTGACCTGTCATTGTATCTTTACCAGTAGATTTCTCTTGCATTTTTGTATAGTAACCAAGTGGTTTCTCTACTTTTGAAATCCCTTTCATTTCACGGATATTGCCAAGACCTAATTTCACCATATTTGGCATTTGTAGTCCATTCATATGTTCAGCAATATGACCGATTGTATCAGAACCTACATCACCAAATTTTTCAGCATCCGGTGCTTCCCCGATTCCTACTGAGTCCATTACGACTAGGAAAATACGTTTATATTTATTCATAACTGCAACCTCCTATATGTTGAGTTCTACTTCTTGTAGTATGTTCAAAACGTTGTAAAGTGAAACTGCTATCAGTGAGAATTCTCTGTATCACACTAACAAAAAGCACTTCTTATTGGTCATTCTCCAACCTACTTCGCGGCACTTTCACATGAAGTAACAAGCTTCCTATTTTTTCTAAGTCAGATGTCAGACATCTGATATTGATATCATAACATGTTTACGCTTTCTTTTTAATACATTTTCGTAGAAGTTCTTATTTTCTTCACACTTTCTATTGTAATCCATTCTGCAAATAAGTGCTAATGAAATTATGACTTATTTCGTAATCTCAAAATAAAAAAGCAGCTCTAAAGAGCAGCTCCTTATTTTACTTCTACTGTTTCTTCCTTATGTTCGTGAAGTTCACCTTTTCTCACATGAACTTTTACTTTATAAGCACCATTTTCTTTAAACGTATGTTTGCTTACATACTCTCCTTTATTCCCTTCTTTTGCGGGAATAAACTCATGCTTTTCAACGCCATCTTTCCAAATCTCAAGCTGTACTTCTGCTCCAGTTAATGCTTCTTCTTTTTGTTTCAAATGAACTTTCATTGTTGATTCAGCATTTGCTTTTACATCGCCAGCCATAAGGTGAATCATCGTATCACTCTTATGATCGCCATGACCTGCTTCATGACCACCATTTTCTTTCTTCGTATCCTCAACTTTTGCATTTCCTACAGCAATTTTCACTTCTGGCATAACATGCATTTCACGTGCATTTGTATGTGCAATAACATGATACACACCGTCAGATGGGAATGTTTTCTCTACTGCATAAACACCTTTCCCTTTATGCTTACCGTTTAACATTTCATGTTTTTCTTCGCCATCTTTCCAAATTTCAAACTTCACATCGTCAGCATCCGTTACTTTTTCTTTTCCTTGTGTAACAAGTGCCTGTACTTCTGTTTTTTCATTTGGCTTAATTTCTTTCGGGTTTGTTTGAACTGCTACTTTAACTTCTTCAAGTTTCTCTTTTTTCGGCGCTTCTTCTTTCTTTGTATTACAACCAGCTAATGCTAGCATCGCAATAAACAACGTAATTATCAGTTTTTTCATTATCATTTCCTCCTTCATACTCTACATAGTATAGAGGAAAAGACTAGTCGTATTCTAGCCTCCTGCTGAAAACAATATAAGAAATGTTTGTGAAGTTTTTGTGAAGTTCTTTTTTCTACTTATTTTCCATTTTCAAAATTCATTCTATAATTACTAGAATACGAATCGTCAAAACTACCTCCCTCTTACACTCCCGCCCTATATTACAATAAAAAAAGAGCATAATCATTATGCTCTCGGGTGAAACTGTTTATATACATCTTTTAATCTAGCTTTTGAAACATGCGTATAAATTTGTGTTGTTGAAATATCTGCATGTCCCAGCATTTCTTGTACAGCACGCAAATCCGCTCCATTTTCCAATAAGTGTGTCGCAAACGAATGACGCAAAGTATGCGGCGTAAGCTCTTTTTCTATATTCGCTTCTTTTGCTAGTCGTTTTAAAATTTTCCAAAAACCTTGGCGTGATAAGCGGTTGCCATGATGGTTCAAAAAGAGTGCATCTACTGTTTTTTTGCCCATCAATTCTTTTCTTCCCTTTTCAATATAGCGCTGAATTGCTTCCGTTGCTAAGCTTCCAAGCGGAATGATTCTTTCTTTATTCCCTTTTCCGACGCAGCGAACAAATCCCATTGTCAAATGAACATCCTCTAAATTTAGTGCAATTAATTCGGAAACACGTAGTCCTGTTGCATACAATAACTCTAACATAGCCTTATCGCGAATACCGAATGCACTTGTCTCTTTTGGCGTTTGAAGCAATGCCTCTACTTCACTCACTGACAATACTTTCGGTAATTTCCGCTCACCTTGAGGTGTTTCAATATGTACAGATGGATCATGTTCTACCACTCGTTCACGAAGTAAAAACTGATGAAACGAACGAATAGAGGCAATGTGGCGTGCCAACGTTTTTGATGATTTTCCGTTCTCTTTTAAATACTGCAAAAAATTCACAATGTGTATCCTTGTCACTTCGTGAAATGTTTTGATTTGCTCGACATGTTGTAAATACTTCACATAACTTTTCAAATCACGCTCATAGGATACAACTGTATTTTTAGCTAACCCTTTTTCAACAATCATATAATGAATAAAATCTTTTAATTGATCTTCCAATCTACACTACTCCCCATTTTCATAGAAAAAAATCATTCTATTTACGAAAGCATCTTTTGCTGGTTCCTCATTCCCTGATACTTTTTCTACTGTCTCTTCTTTTGGTTTTTCATAACGATGATAACTTTCATATTCTTCATTTATCCATAGTATAGCGAAATAAAACAAAATCGTACAACCTGTAAATAATAAAAATACTTTCATCCCATCAAAAGTTAATTTTAAAGCTCGGCGCATTGTAAACTCCTCCAAAATATATGTTATTACAACATATGCCAAGCTTTCTGCGATTTATACCTAAATTCAAATAAAAAAACCTCTTCCTAGCTAGATAGGAAAAGGTTATTTTTCATCCGTTTCATTTTCTTGACAATTTTTACAAATCCCATGGAAAGTTAAACGATGGTCTTTTACCTTAAAGCTCCAGTCTCGTTCTACTTTTTTCTCCACTTCACCAAGTAAATCCTCTTGAATTTCTTGTACAGCACCGCATTGTGTACAAATTAAATGATGATGGAAACGCTGTGCACCTTCTTGACGTAAGTCATAGCGTGAAACACCGTCTCCGAAGTTAATTTTATCAACAACTTTTAACTCAGATAATAACTCTAAAGTTCGATAGACGGTTGCTAGTCCGATCTCTGGCGACTTTTCTTTTACAAGGAGGTAAACATCTTCTGCGCTTAAATGATCTTCTTCATTTTCTAGCAGCACACGAACCGTTGCTTCACGTTGTGGTGTTAACTTATAGCTCGCTGCATGCAATTGCTTCTTAATTCGTTCAATTCTCTCTTCCATTCGGTACTACTCCCTCCTCGCCACTCTTACACCATTATATCAGAAGAAGGGCTTCTGTCAAAAGAAAAAACAATCAAAATAACTTGATAATTATTCTCAAGTAGTATTTATTTTTTATTAATAGACTCCACGACTTCTTTCATTAAAACTGGTGAAGCATATGCTTCAATACTAGAGGCAATTGCTAATACCACTCCAATGATTAGAAAAAAGCAAGTGTAACGTATTAACATCGGCAATAGCGGCTCGCTGATTTTCCGAATAAATTGATGCCTAATCATACGTAAAGAAAAACTTGCAGCAACTGTCGTCATTACAAGAAACGCTGGAATGATAATTAAATTTTGTGGCAACACGGATACAAATGCTAATAACAATCCATTCCAACCGTGCTGACTCACTAAAAAACCTACTGTAAACCCAACAACTACCCCTTTTAAAAATAATAAAATAAAGATTAGTGGTAATCCAATAATTGAAATACCTAACAACCAAATAAATCCAATATATTTTAATTGTGAAAAGTAACTTTCTCGAAACATTTCACTCGCAATTGCAAATTCCCCTTTGGAAACTTGTCCAAAAAATCGGTTCAAATAAAAAGATAAATCTTGCTTTTGATTCACCTGCAAACTATTTACAAGAATYGCYCCAAATAYTACTCCCATCARTAATAAAACGGAAACAAATATGTAAAGCGAAGAATTCTCTTGGATATGAGAAATTACACGATTTTGCCAAGTTTTTCGTAACATTTTTCTTCCCTCCGTTCACACTCTTACTAAAATGTATGAAAGAAAGAAAAAAGTATGACGAATTAACATTGAAATTCCGCTCTACTTTGCTAAACTTAAAAGTAGAGAATAGGAGGGATTTTGCTTGAAACCATTATTATTAGATTTTCCAACATTATTTCAAACTGAGCGCCTGCAAGTACGTAAACCATTTCCAGGTGATGGAACAGAGGTGTATGAAGCAATTCAAGCTTCTGTAGAAGACTTACAACCTTGGATGTCCATTACATCTGAAACAGAAGAAAGTGCTGAGGAAATAGTTCGAGAAGCTCACGGACAATTTTTACTTCGTGAAACATTAGCTTTTCACTTATATGATAAAGTATCTGGTACGTTTATTGGAGCTCTTACCCTTCATCCAGAAAACTGGGATATTCCAAAATTTTCACTTCGTTTCTGGTTACATAGCACTTATACAAAACAAGGTTATATGACAGAAGCAGTAAAAGGCGCTGTCCAGTTTGCTTTTGATAAACTTGGTGCGAGACGACTTGAAATTCGCTGTGATGCTACAAATGTAAATGCATGTGCCTTAGCAGAACGTCTTGAATTTATTTTAGAAGGTACACTAGAAAACGACTTTCTTGCTCCAGACGGTAGCTTACGTGACACACGCGTATACGCCAAAATTAATTAAAACACTCGCCTTGGGCGAGTGTTTATTTTTGTAATTGCAAGTATTGCACAGCGAACATAGTCTTTGCATCATGGATACGTTGATTTTTCATAAGTTCAACTGCTTCTTCTAATGAAACTTCCATTAATTCCACAAACTCATCTTCATCTAAAGCTGCTTTATTTTCCTTTTTCTTCAATCCAGTTGCTTTATATACATATAGAATTTCATCCGCAAAACCAGGTGATGTATAGAAAGATGTAACAAATTCCATTTTGTCACATACATACCCTGTCTCTTCTTCTAATTCACGAACCGCTGTTACCTCTGGCTTTTCTCCAGACTCTAATTTTCCAGCAGGAATTTCTACAATCTCTTTTTCTAATGCTTTACGGTACTGCTCAACAAGCACGATTTTCTTTTCATCTGTCACAGCAATTATAGCAACCGCACCAGGATGATTGACAATCTCACGTTTACTCACTTCTCCATTTGGCAATACTACATCATCAACACGAACTTTAATAACTTTCCCATCAAAAATCGGTTCGGTTGCAATCGTTCTCTCTGCAAGATTACTCACAATATTTCATCTCCMTATTCTATTTCCTAATTGTTCTTCATACATTTTACCACACTGAAAGGAGCGTGATAAAAATGAAAGTATATATTTTACCAAATCGTATCACGTTGGTCGGAAAGGCTTGGCAAATTCGGCATCAGCTAAAGCAATACGGAAAAGAATATAAAACTGTAGAAGAATGGATTACTGCAAACAAAAAGTAAACATTTGTCAACCTTCTTCTGCTTTCGTACAATACAAGTAAGGAGGTTGGCCTATGAAAAAACGTCAATTAGGAAACTCAGATTTATATGTTACTGAAATGGGGCTCGGTTGTATGTCCC